>CAZEXX010000064.1:0-15583 GCA_964516885.1 uncultured Anaerolineales bacterium
GCATAGACCGCCTCGACCTGCGTCTGCAGGTTCTCCAGCGCCGCGTCCGGCGGGGCCACCACCACAGGTGCCACCGTCGGCATAGTCGTCGGCGGCGGCACCACAGTCTCGACCTGCCGAGTCACCGTAGGTACCGCAAGACATCCCAACGATAGCACCACAAGCACGCCAATGAACGCTACCAAGCGAGATTTCGCTTTCATCTCCTTCTCCATTCTATCAAGGCACCAGGAAGACTGGACAACGCGCGTTCCTGAGCACCTCGGTGCTGACGTCACCGAGAAGGATGTCGGCGACCTTGGTCGGACCACCATGCGTCCCGAGGACGATCAGTGAAGCGTCTTCGTCCTCCGCCGTCCGGAGAATGACGCGTGCTGGTGACTTGTCGGCGGCGACCATCCCCACTGCCGAAATCCCCGCCTTCTGCAAATAGTCAACGGTATCGTTGACCACCTCCTGGGCGACCTGCTCAAACTGCTCCACCAGAGCATGGTGGCCGGCCATCGCACTATAGCGATCCGGTGGCTGATAGACGTGCAAGACAATGACGCTGGCCCCTTCGAATCGCGCCATATGTTCCAGATAGATCAACGCTCGCTCAGCAGCAGGTGTAGCGTTATGTGCAAACAGAATCCGTCGAAACATCCCTAGCCTCCTCCCCCATCAACCGCGCAGCTCACGCAGCGTCTCGAAGAGCTTGCGCTCCTCATCATTCAGTGCCTGCGGCAATGAGATCTCCACGACTGCGTACAGATCGCCCCTCTCACCGGCGCGTCCCAGCACCGGCATCCCCTTGCCTCGTAGGCGGAACCGCGTGCCGTTCTGCGTCTCCGGCGGCACAGTGAGCAGTACCGAATGATCATCTGGCAGGAGAACCTGGACCTCTCCCCCTAGGACAGCCGCAAAAAGGTCCGTCTCGACCCTCGTCTCAAGGTCCTCGCCGTGGCGCTCAAACCGCGGATGCGGGGCGACCGTGACCACCAGAAAGAGATCCCCCGGCGGCCCGCCGGCCACCCCGGACGCCCCTTTACCGGCAACGCGCACCCGCGTGCCCGTCTTGGCACCGGCCGGCAGCGTCACCTCAATGCGCTGCTCGCCAATCTGGAACAGCCGCTTGGCACCAAGATACGCCTCCTCCAGCGAGATCTGCACCGGCTGTTCGTAGTCCTGCCCACGCCGGTTCCGAACTTGACCGCGCCCTCGCCCGCCGCCGAGAAGATCGCCGATATCCCCGCCGTAGGACGCCCCCCCTCTCCCACCGAAAAGCTGTTGGAAGAAGTCGGAGAAAGCATCACCGCCACCCAACCCGCCGGGTCCTGTAGAGTACGGATGACGTCCGCGTCCCGGTCCCGCACCTTGCCCCCACTGCTGCCAGAAGTCGTCCGAACTGCCGCCACGCTGCTCGAACATCTTCCAATCACTCCCAAACTGGTCAAACATCTTGCGCTTCTCCGGATCGGAGAGGACTTCGTACGCCTCGTTGAGTTCCTTGAACTTCTCCTCGGCAGCCTTGTCGTCCGGATTGAGATCCGGGTGGTACTTGCGTGCGAGCTTGCGGTAGGCCTGCTTGATATCCTTCTGCGTGGCCCCTTTTGGAACCCCAAGCAAACCGTAATAATCCTGATAATCCATACCCACTCCTTCCCCCAACCACACTCACCGTGTGGCCCACGCCGCCGGCGTGGCACGTCGCAGTTACGCTGTCTAGTCCCTGGCCACCACTACCTTGGCGGGCCGCAGAACTCGGCCCCCATACCGGTACCCCTGCAAGAGCACCTCGGCCACATACATATCGGCCACGCCGCCTGGCCGGACCGGCACAGTCGCGACAGCCTCGTGCAAATCCGGATCGAAGGCTCGGCCCTGTGCAGGGATTCGCTCAACGCCCTCGCGGACCAGCAGTGCCAGAATGCCATCATAGGCTAGCTGCACTCCTTGATGCACGGGATCCTGGGAATCGAGATATTTGAGCGACTGCTCGAAGCTGTCCACCACAGCCAGGAACCGCTGCAGCAGTCGCGACTTCTCCCGGACGACCTCGTCCTCGGCCCAACGCCGCTGGCGGCTGCGATAGGTCTGCATCTCGGCCTTGAGACGCATCGCCGCTTCCTGCCAATCCACACCGCCCGCCGGTGCCTTCTGCTGCATGCCCGATGTCTCCGGCGACCTCGCCGTATGCAGAGGCTCCGCAGACTGCGCCGCAGGGGCGCCCTGCCGAGCCTCGCTCGGGCGTCTTACCGGGATTTGGCCCGCTCTATTGGGCAATGTCATGGATCACACCTCCTACAGTATAGCATCTGAACAACAAGGGGTGGCATTGGCCACCCCTTGTTCTATCACTCGTAGCCGGTCCACACCGGGCCGCCCTCACATGGGACTATGGATCGCGATACTAGTCAACCTCGCGGTACTCACCCTCCACCACGTCAGGGTCATCACCAGACTGCTCACCGGCAGCATCGGGGCTAGGACCGAAGCCGGGGCCGACATTCGGGCCGGGCGTCGCGCCAGGACCGGCATCACCGTAAGCATGTTCGCCCATCTTCATCGCGATCTTACGCAGGTCTTCCATCTTGCTGCGAATCGCGGCAGTATCCTGACTCGAATCCTTCACGGCGCGCAGGTCATTCATCGAGCCCTCAAGCTCACCGCGCAGATCGCCAGGCACCTTCTCGCCGAGCTCTTCCAGTGTCCGCTCGGTCTGATAAAGCATGCTATCAGCTTCGTTGCGGGCGTCGACCAACTCCTGGTGCTTGCGATCCTCTTCCTGGTGCAACTGTGCTTCCTCGACCAGGTGATCTACCTCGTCTGTGCTAAGGTTCGTGCTTGCCGTGATCATGATATGCTGCTCGCGACCCGTCGCTTTGTCCTTTGCCGTGACATTGAGGATACCGTTCGCGTCGATGTCAAACGTGACCTCGATCTGCGGCACACCCCGACGGGCGGGGGGAATGCCATCCAGGCGGAACTGCCCAAGCAACATGTTGTGGGCCGCCATCGGGCGCTCACCCTGGTAGACCTTGATATCAACCGCGGTCTGATTCTCCTCTGCCGTGGTGAAAGTCTCGCTCTTCTTGACAGGCACCGTGGTGTTGCGGGAGATCAAGTTCGTCATCCGGCCACCCAGCGTCTCCAGACCCAGCGAAAGCGGGGTTACATCCAGCAACAGGATATCTGTTACATCGCCTGCCAACACACCGCCCTGGATCGCGGCGCCCACCGACACGACCTCGTCCGGGTTCACCCCCTTGTGGGGCTCCTTCCCGTTGGCCAACCTGCGCACCAACTCCTGGATCATCGGCATACGCGTGGCGCCACCTACCAAAACGACCTCGTCCAAGCCATTGGCCTGGAGCTTAGCATCCTTCAGGGCCTGCTCAAACGGGCGCCGGCAACGATCCACAAGATCGTCCGTCAACCCCTCAAACTTGGCCCTCGTCAGACGAGCTTGAAGGTGTTTGGGACCGGTCGCATCCGCAGTGATGTACGGCAGATTTACATCGGTCTCCATCATCGTGGAGAGCTCGATCTTCGCCTTCTCAGATGCCTCACGCAAACGCTGCATCGCCTGACGATCCTTCGAAAGATCGATGCCTTGCTCCTTGCGGAACTCGTCCAGCATCCACCGCACAATCCGCTCGTCCCAGTCATCGCCGCCCAGGTGTGTGTCACCATTGGTCGACTTCACTTCGATCAAGCCATCACCGACATCGAGGATAGAGACATCGAAGGTGCCACCACCCAAGTCAAAGACCAGAATCGTCTCATCCTTGGCCTTGTCCAGACCATAGGCCAAAGCCGCCGCCGTAGGCTCATTGATGATACGCATCACCTCAAGGCCTGCGATCTGGCCGGCGTCCTTGGTTGCCTGGCGCTGGCTATCGTTGAAGTAAGCAGGTACCGTGATGACGGCCTGCGTCACCGTCTCGCCCAAGTAGGCCTCGGCGTCATTCTTCAGCTTCTGAAGCACCATGGCCGAGATCTCCTGCGGCGTGTAGCTCTTGTCTTGGATCGGCACGCTCACGCGCGCATCCCCCTGCTTGCCGGCCACGATATCGTAGGAGACCATCGCACGGGTCACTTCGACCTCGGGCTCGTCGGCGCGACGGCCCATCAGTCGCTTCACAGAGTAGATCGTGTTTTCCGCGTTAACCACAGCCTGACGCTTTGCCGGATCACCGATCAGGCGATCCCCATTCTTCGTAAAGGCGACCACCGACGGGCACAGGCGGCGTCCTTCTGCCGTCGGGATCACAGTCGCCTGCCCACCCTCCATCACGGAAACTGCCGAGTTTGTCGTTCCGAGGTCAATGCCAACTATTTTCGCCATGTTCTACCTCCGTCCTTTATCATTCCGCACACTAGTATACCTGGTGAGTATTTGAAAAGCATAAGAGCGGTGTATGAATTGGATAGATTTGGAACAAAAGAGAGGGGATGAGGGAAACAGCCCAGGTGAAAGGGGCACGACCGCCCAGCTCCAACCACGTGGGGTGGCCGGACCCCGGCCTAGTCTACATGGAGCCGCTGGATCTGACGATCCAGTCGGAACACTATCACGTCCAAGAGCAACTCAGCACTCGCAGCGGCCGGTCTCAATCCCTAGACAGTCGGGACCCGCGCTGCCGTTCATCAGCAGATCAGGACACGACCGTCCAACGCCGGCACGCGGATCTTGAGTTGCCCGTCCTCGGCGCAGACCTCAAATCCCGACCACGCATCTGCGAACACCGCGACGTCTATGTCGCTGCTTCTCGGCAACGCGGACAAATCCAGGGTCAGATCCACGGCCACATCCGCCACATTCAGTGCCACCACCACAGTCTCGTCCGCATCCTGCCGCGCGAAGACATAGGCGCCCCCAGAGACGGAAAGCTCGGTGTAGGTGCCCCGGCGCAGGCTTCTATGCGCCTTCCGCAGCCCGATCAAGCGGCGGAAGTCCTGCCACAGGGCACAGTCCCACCGCCGCTCATCCCAGGGGAAAGCCCTCCGACAGTCGGGCTCGGGACCACCCTCCATACCGATCTCATCACCGTAGTAGATGGATGGCACGCCCGGAAACGTCATTTGGAAGAGTGTGGCCAGACGTAGCCGCCGGGTGTCGCCGCGCATCATTGTCAGGAAGCGCGGCTCATCGTGGCTGCTCAACAGGTTGTATTGAACCAAAGTGACCTCCCAGTCGTGGAGGTGCAGGAGATGATCGATCTCCCCTGCAAAGCCTGTCCCGTCCAACGCAGCAATCTCGAACCCACCCGGTCGCTCCGAAACATCCAAACAAGGTCCGCCGAAGAAACCGTAGCACGCGCGGTTGAAGCCGTAGTTCATAGTTGCATCAAAGTGATCACCGGTCAGCCAGTCCTGCGCATCGTCCCAGATCTCAGCCACTATGTAGGCCTCCGGATTGAGGGTTTTCACACGCCGGCGGAACTCCTCCCAGAAGCCAGGTGTGGTGATCTCAAGCGGCACGTCCAGTCGCCATCCGTCGATGCCGAATCGCAGCCAGGTCTCTGCGACATCCATGACAAATGCACGAACCTGAGGATTGTCCGTGTTGAGCTTGGGCAGTTCCGCGTTGTCCCACCACGCAGCATAGTTCGGTGCGCTATGCGCATCAAATGCGTTCAGAGGGAACCCATTGACGATGAACCAATCAACATAGGGCGACTGCCGGCCATTCTCCATAATGTGGTTGAACTGAAAAAAGCCGCGGCTGGCATGATTGAAGACGCCGTCAAGCAACACCCGGATGCCTCTATCGTGAGCCGCATCCAGGAACTCCCTGAACGCCTGATTGCCGCCCAGTACCGGATCGACACGGCCATAATCGTGCGTGTGGTAACGGTGGTTGGCCGCAGACTGGAAGATCGGGTTGAAGTAGATGGCGTTGATGCCCAAGTTCACCAGGTAGTCGAGACGCGCCTGCATCCCGGCAAAGTCCCCACCTTTGAAGCCCCTCCGCGTAGGTTTGCTCTCCCACGGTTCCAGGTTCGCAGGCAAGGATGTGCGACCGCTCGTAGCGAACCGATCGGGGAAGATCTGATAGAAAACAGCATCCCTAACCCAGTCCGGTGGCTGAATCGTCACTGCGCACCTCCCGTAGGATGGCGGTCTGTCTTTCCGCAATACGGCCGGCGCGGTCGGCCGGATGCGGCACGCGGCTACCGAGCCAAACAGCGACGGCGCATCGCAACGCTGACAACCAGGAGAGCCAGCGTGACCAGTGTCACGCCGCCTGCCACCAGGAGCCCGGCATCCTCCCAGAATCGGAACGGGAAGAGCCGGATCAGCGTGTCCGAATAGTAGAAGGTCCACGTGCCCGGCTGGAAGAAGACGTCGTGGAAGAGAGTGAAGAACCGATCAAAGGCGAGCAGCATCCAGCTGCCCAGGACAGCCAACAGCACGAGCGTCAGCGCAGCTCCCCTGATGAGTGCCTGCCACACTGCACAACCGTCGCCCGAGCGCGCCAACTGCCACGCGGACACCCCGCTGGCCACCAGACACCCTGCGGCCGCTAGCGTCAACCCGCTGTACACGCGCTTGACATCATCCATATGGTCCAGTTCGCGCTCGTTGTGCGCCGGCGTACTGTCGGGAAGCTCCAGATCCGCCAGGACCGTGGTGGGCCCCGCGATGTTCAGGAACCGGATGGAGGCATGTGCCAAGCGCAGCCGGTCTTCCTGCGTTAGACCATAGGGATCCTCAGGAAACCCAGCGCGTCCGTATTCCCAGGCCGGATACCAGGGCAACGTCAACAGGCGCACCAGCGACATCGTCAGCACAATGGGCACGGACAGGGTGACAAGCCAACTCAGCCTACGTCGCATCAAGCACCTCTGGGAGTGTTAGTGTAATCATAGGCTTGAGTTATACTCCGAAACGAATAGAATGATAGGTGAGCACACTATGGATTGTTACAGATCAGCAGCGACCGACATGTGATCGTAACATCCGCTTACATCAGCCGTGCTATAATGGGGATATTATGGATGAGACGCCGATCACACTCAAAGGCACTGCAGATGGCATCCTCCTGAAGCCCAGATCGCACGTGTGGGCCACCGTGTTGGAAGCACTGAAGAAGGCGCTGAAAGAAGCCGAAGCTTTCTTCCGTGGCAGCCGGTTGATCATGGAGTTGGGCAACCGGGAACTCACACAAGATCAGCTCTCCTCGCTTCGTGCGCTCCTGATGCAGTACGATATCGAGCTATGGGCGGTGCTGAGCGAAAACGAGACCACCGTCCGCCTGGTGCGGTCCAACGGGATACTCACACGTCTGCCCAAAGACACCGAGGCGAAGAAGTCCCCGGACGATGTGCTGCCACCTGAGCAGCAGGCACTGTTCCTGGAACAGACGCTGCGCTCGGGGCAAAGCATTCACTACACGGGCAATGTCACCTTAATTGGCGATGTGAACCCGGGCGCGGAGATCGTTGCTGGAGGCAACATCATTGTATGGGGTGCCCTACGCGGCGTGGCACACGCCGGGGCGTTCGGCGATGAGGAAACTGCAATCTGCGCGCTTGATCTACAACCCTCACAGATCCGGATTGCCGGATACATAGGACGCGCTCCGGACGGCCGTCGCGGCTCTGCTGAGCCTGAAATCGCCAGAATCGAAGGAGGCCAAATTGTTGCTGAAGTCTGGGGCAGAAGAGGATAACCATGGCCGGTAAGATTATCACAATATCGTCGGGAAAAGGCGGGGTGGGCAAGACGACAGCCACCGCCAACTTGGGCTTGAGCCTCGCTATGTTGGGTAAACGAGTGACGTGCATCGATGCTGACATTGGATTGCGCAACTTGGACGTCATGTTGGGGCTCGAAAACCGTATTGTGTATGACATCATCAACTTCGTTGAGGGACGGTGCCGCTTTCGTCAGGCCCTCGTGCGGGACAAGCGCTTCCCCGAGCTCTTCATGATGGCGGCTGCCCAGACGCGTGACAAGAATTCCATTACTGTCGAGGATATGACAAGAGTTGCACGCGAAGCTGCAGAAATATCCGATTACGTTCTGATCGATTCCCCGGCCGGTATTGAGCACGGGTTTCGCTATGCCGTAGCGCCCGCGGATCTCGTTCTGATCGTGACGATCCCCGAGGTCACTGCCGTCCGCGATGCGGATCGCGTCATCGGCCTGTTGGAAGCTGAGGAGCTGGCGCCCGCCCAACTGATTCTCAACCGCTTCGATCCTGCGCTCGTCCGCCGCAACGAGATGCTGGATGCCGACACTGTCATCGATTTGCTGGCGATCGATCTCATCGGCATTGTGCCGGAGGATACCCGGGTCTTCGCTGCCGGTAACCAAGGTCGGCCGGTCGTTTTGGACGAACGCAGCCGGGCGGGGAGGGCATTTCGCAACATCGGGCGACGACTGACAGGAGAAGATGTGCCTTTCGAGGCACTGCGGAAGCAGACATTGTTTCAAAGGCTCTTCGGCTCCCAGTGAAAGGGGCACCCATGAAGTTACTCAATTTCTTCCGTCGCAAGAAAAGGTCCGGTCAGTACATCGCCGCGCAAAGATTACGCCTGGTCCTTATTCACGATCGTGCTAACATATCCCCTGGGATGCTTGAAGTCCTCAAGGACGAGATGATCGCGGTCATATCCAAGCATCTCGACATCGATGCGGACAACGTTATCGTAAATCTTACGGAGGATAACCGGAGGACCCGCTTGGTTGCAGATATTCCCATTTTCACCAACCGCACACGCAAGACGGATGCAGGGAGCGAAAAGGGGACCCCGGACACATCGTAGATGCAGAGATCACCCTGGCAGGACTTTGACTGGGGTTTGCTGCTCATAGCAGTAGCACTCACAGCAATTGGGCTGGCGATGATCTACAGCGCCACCCTAGTATCAGAGGACTTGGCTGACACCTGGCGCAGACAGGCGATTTACGCAGCCATCGGCGTTGGTCTGATGTTCGCAGTGGCCTCAATCGACTATCGGCTGCTGGAAAGCCTGCAGTGGCCACTCTACTTCGTCACGGTGGGTGTCTTGGTATTTACGCTGCTCTTCGGAAGCAGCGAGATTGGCGATGTCCGTCGCTTCATTTACATCGGCGGCACATCCATCCAGCCGGCTTTCCCTGCTCTACTTCTGCTCATCATCAGCCAGGCCGGTCTGCTAGCCCGCAATGCACCGTCGCCCCCCGGCATACAGGAGTTCATCGCGTCCCTGGGACTCACGGGTCTCGCTGCTTTCCTGGTCTTCAGCCAACCCAACCTGAGTACCGCGACCCTTTTCGTGGCGTTCTGGGCTGCGATGGTCTTTGCGTCCGGCCTGAGCTTCGTCTACATCGGTGGGGTTGGCGCGTTGGGCCTATTTGCGATCCCCGTACTGTGGGCGAATATGGACACCTACATGCGCGACCGCATCACCAACTTCCTCGACCCAGCAGCGGACCCGGGCGCCTACTACAACGTGCAGCAAGCGCTCATCAGCATTGGCTCGGGAGGTCTGTGGGGGAAGGGGTTCGCCACCGGATCCCAGAGCCAGCTCGGCTTCCTCCGGGTTCGCCACACCGACTTCATCTTCTCCGTGATCTGCGAGGAGCTTGGCTTTGTCGGGGCAGGCCTGATCTTGGGCATCTTTGTGCTGCTCCTTTGGCGACTGCTCCGCATCGCAGGCAAAACCGATGACGCGACCGGACAGCTGATTGTCATTGGTGTTACCACATACATCTTCTATCAACTGCTCATTAACCTGGGAATGAACCTGAATGTCATTCCGGTGGCCGGCCTGCCTATGCCTTTCATCAGCAGCGGCGGAAGTGCTCTCGTGGTGACCTTCCTGGGATTGGGGCTCGTGCAGAGTGTAGTCATGCGGCAGCGGAGCTTTTCACTCTAGCACAGTACAAGTTGGGTTCCACTCCATCTGGCCACTGGGAGGCAGTTTGGGCTCAGTCGCTCACTATCCCCGCCACAGCAGGACCAAAAGAGCCAGCATGCGTTCCAGACTCAGGATTGAGCTGCTGATCCAGCGTTGCAGTGAGGCCCCTGCTTCTCCTCCCGGAGGTGGGAAAAAGAAAAGGCGCCCCACAAGACGAGCCCCGTCTGCGTGCCCAGGCACAGCCATCGTGGGTCCCCTCATCAACTCTCCCCCAGCAGGGAGAGAGCGACGGCAGTTTCGCCGGGCCGCCACGTTCCCGAAGTGCACGTCCACGCGCCCAGCGGCTGGAGTTTTGACAAGAATCGCCTATACTATGGCGTTCAGGTAATGCATCTGACGCTCGATCCGGTGGTTGAACATCACTTGACTGATCGTATCAGGGATAATCACAGGGCCGCGTCCGGAAAAGCTAGATAGGGTTTTGGCAGATTCCTCCAACCATCGGTGCCACACCCACACTAGATCCGAGACGCTCTTCAAGGAGGCCGATACAATGACAGTTCGTGTGCGCTTTGCCCCGAGTCCCACCGGGTACCCCCACATTGGCAACATCCGGACGGTTGTCTTCAACTGGCTCTATGCCAGACAGCAGGGCGGGAAATTCATCCTCCGTATTGAGGATACAGACCGGGACCGCTACGTCGACGATGCGATTCGTGTCATCACGGAAAGCCTCGAGTGGCTGGGGCTGGATTGGGATGAAGGCCTTGGTAAAGGTGGCGACTACGGTCCGTACGTACAGTCAAGACGACTCGACATCTACCGGAGAAAAGCGGAAGAGCTGGTGGCAGAGGGACTCGCGTACCGCTGCAACTGCACCCCGGAGCGTCTTGAGGTGGTGCGGGAATCACTGCGTGCACAGGGCAAGAACCCGATGTACGATGGGCACTGTCGCGACAAAGCCCCGGGCGAAGTATCAAAGGACGCGCCCCACGTGATCCGGTTGAAGGTACCCCGCGAGGGGACAACGACCTTCCACGATCTACTCCGCGGCCACGTCACCATCGAGAACGCGCTCATCGATGACCAGATACTCCTGAAGACAGATGGTTTCCCAACCTACCATCTCGCGGTCGTGATTGACGACCATCTTATGAACATCACACACGTGATGCGTGGCGATGACTGGATTCCCAGCACGCCCAAGCGCATCTTGCTCTACAAGGCCTTGGGTTGGGATCCGCCCACCTTCGTCCACGTCCCACTCGTACTCGGTCCCGACGGCAAGAAACTGGGCAAACGCCACGGCGCGACCTCAGTCGACGAGTTCCGCCGACAGGGGTACTTGCCGGATGCCCTCCTCAACTTCTTGGCGCTGCTCGGGTGGGCCCCCGGCGAGGGCGACGAGCAGGAGATTTTCACGCGCGAGGAGTTGATCGAACGGTTCAACATCGATCGCATCAACCTCTCGGCAGCCGTCTTCTCCTATGAGAAGCTGAACTGGATAAATGGACAGTACATACGCCAGATGAGCGAAGAAGCGCTCCTGGAGGCACTCATACCCTTCTGGGCCAATGCTGGGCTGATCCCTGCGCCGGTGCCGGTTGAGATGCGCCACACACTACAGATCCTCGTGCCACTCGTGCAGGAACGCCTCAAGACCCTGCGCGACGTGGTTCCCCTGACCGACTTCGTCTTCCAGGACATCGAGACTCCCACAGTCGACCAACTCATCGGCAAGAAGATGACTGCCGAAAGCAGCCTGAAGGCGATCTGCGAGGTCCAGCGGGTGCTCAGGGAATCCGTGCCATTCGATGCAGACACCATGGAGGGCCCTATGCGCGAACTCGCCACCACGCTGGGACTCAAGGTCGGGCAGCTCTTTGGGATCATCAGGAATGCGGTCACCGGCAAGAAAGTGTCGCCACCGCTCTTCGGCAGCATCCAGGCCCTCGGCCTGGCGCAGACGCTCAAACGTCTGGAAAATGCCGAGGATGTGCTCGTCGCCCACATCGCTGCGGAGGAAACGGAAGGCTAACACAGACCACGTCGCAGAAAGCGCCCTGAGGATCGGACCTCAGGGCGCTTATGTGTAAGGTGACAACTGCCTGTATCAACTCAAGAGCGGCAGAAGTGCAGCGGTGACATCCCCCCACTCCGGTATGGAGAGCGTCTCCGCGCGGCGCCGTGGATCAATGACGGCAGCCCCCATGGCAGAGGAGACGGCGTCCGGCGCAAGGGCCAATCCGGCCGCCAGCGAATTGCGCAGCTGTTTGCGACGCTGCGAGAACCCGGCCTTGACCACCCGGAAGTACAGCGCTACATCCTCGACCGCGACGGGCATCTCATCGTGCAGATCCAATCTGACCACCGCAGAGATCACTTTGGGCGCAGGGTGGAAAGCGCCGCGCTTCAGTCTGAGGCAGATCTTGGGCACGCCGTAGAACTGCACGCTGACGGCTAACAAGCTCATATCGCCAGGGCCCGCGACCATACGCTTCGCGACCTCCAACTGCACAGTCACTACCATCTGCACGGGACGCACGGAGGCCTCGAGTAGATGCCGGACCACAGCATTGGTGATGTAATAGGGAAGGTTGGCCACAACGCGATAGTGCGGCAGACGGGGTCCCCACAGCGCCGGATGAGTGTCAGTCCCAGAGGGCTCCACACCCAGAAGCTGCGCAGGATCCAGCTGCAGAATGTCCCCGTGGACGATGTGGACGCGGTCGACATCGCCAAGCTCAGTCTGTAGCACGTTCACCAGGTGCGGATCGGTCTCCACCGCCAGCACACGCCCCGCGCGGGACGCCAGCGCCGCCGTGAGTGTCCCCAGCCCGGCCCCTACCTCAAGCACCGTATCATCAGGTGACAGATTGGCACATCCGGCAATCCGATCCGGCGCCGAAGGGTTGACGAGGAAGTTCTGGCCCAGTGACCTCCGTGGCCAGAGATCATACTTTCTGAGCAGCGATCGCGCATCGGCGATCGTCACGGGCGACACACTCGCCAGGGCTCGCCTTGACCCATCCATCACGGCCCCAGGTAATTGATAGTGTTGGGCACCGGTGTCAGCAGATAGGCGTCGACCCACTTGTACCAGAGCTGCAGCTCATCATCCGAATACCCCAGATCGATGCGCTTGCCCTTGATCGCGCCGCCGGTGTCGGCAGCCAGCCCGACACCATATGCCGACACATAGACCTCACTCCCAAGTTCGATGACCCGCGGGTCAACCGCGACAAGGCCCGTTCGCATCTTAAGGCCAGTGGCCGTGTAACCATAGTAAGGGGCATCCGGCGAGACACCGGCTGTGTTCGCGCTGTACGAGGTCGCCAACATCCGCAAGACGCGCCAGTAATCCACCGGACCGGTGGGCGTCTCCAGCGTGCGCACGACAACCATAGTACCATACCCCATCACCCGACTCTTCGGCGCCAAGATCACACTCTCGCCCTCAACACGGCGGTCGACAACCTGATTGTTGACAAAGCGCAGCCGGATGCGGCGTTCAAGAACGCCCGGCTCCCCCTCCTGCAGCAGCCCCTGCGTGTCAATCTCAGCGTTGGGGTCAGGCTGCCAGGCAGAATCGAACGGAATGGGGCTCTGCTCTACAATCACACTCTCCGTGACCCGGAAGACTTCGATCACGATGTCCTCGGACAATCGACCATTCAGTGCCGGCTCTGTATAGTCCTGACCGTTAACCGTGACCCCAAGATCGGCCAACACTTCCCCGACCTCGGCCCTGTGGGTGCGCGTCCGGAGCACGTGACCATCAACCTCAACATTCACTGGGATCGAGAGTTCGAGCTGGATATGCATCCCGTGCTCAAGCGGCGTGGCGGGATCGGGAATGACGCGATCAGCACGGTACAGCGTGATGCCGGCCTCCAGAAGTGCCTCCCCGACAGTGGACGCGTGGGAGAAGAGCGTTGTGCGAATGCCCCCCTCTTCCAAGTACACCTCTTTGGCGCGCTTGACAACAACGCGAACTCGCGTGTTCTCCGGATCGGTGATTGTGGGCACGCGCAAGGTAACACTGTCCAGACGATCCACCGCGACGCCTGCCTCGGCCAACAGATCGGCCGGCGATTCCTCATGAGCATAGATCGCCTGCTCGCGGCCGTCGACCACAATCACGACTGGCCGAGCGTGGTCGATGCTGATCTCCATATCAGCCGCGAGAACGGTGTGCAAGCCGGGTGACAAGCGATCCTCTGTGCGCAGACTGACACCAAGATCAGCTAGAAGCATCTCGACCGTCGTCTGATGGGTGCTGACTGACACCGGTTCCCCATCCACGATCAGGATAACCGGTGTCAGTGTGGCACGATAGCCGGCAGCCAGTCCCGAAAACGAGAGCAAAGCTAAGGCCAGTGCCAGCACACGCTGCCACCAACGCATCCCTGCACGTTGTCGACTCAGACTATCCTCCCAGAACAGAAAAATGCAGACATCGCAAGGGGGCGACAGCCATTGCCTATCGCCCCCTGAGCAGATAAGACACCCCTTAACCAACAAGCAGGAACGATGATCGAAGCGTACTGAGGATCAGGCACCCCTGCGGCACCCGAAGGTACCTCCTTACCGTTGCTTCCTTCCGGACCTGGCGGGGTTCGAAGGGCTCCGCCGCGCAGGACCCAATCCTCAGCACACGTCGAGCATCGGCCCAATGAAGGTTTCCCGACCTCGATCGTATGAGATGCATCGCCGCACATCACAGCAGCGCACCAACGAACACTATGGTACCGAAAAGGAGCAGTTTGTCAAGAAACGGTCCCCGCGAAGTTGACGCCAACACAGCATGGGCTATGCTCCAGAGTGACAGTCACAGCAGAAGGGTGATCATAGATGGAACAAAGAGGTTGGACGAAGTGGCTCCCCCTGGTCGGATTCCTATCGCTGGCCCTGATGGCAATGCCGGCATGCACCCCGAGCGCAGAACCCGAATCAGTGCCATTCGTGCAGGAAGACTACAGAGCCACTGTATCGGTCACGGGCAAACTGGTGCCCTCGACGTGGACAACAGCAGGCGCCACAATCGATGGCCAGGTCACCGAGATCCTGGTCAAAGAGAGCGATCTGGTGACAGCCGGCGAAGTCTTGCTCCGGCTTGACGACCGAGACGCTGCTGCAGCCGTGCGTCAGGCAGAGGCAGCTCTACAGCGGGTCAGAGCTGAGCTTGACCTGCTGACCGCAGGGCCACGTGACGAGGATCTGGTGGTCGCCGCCGCTCAGGTTGAAGCCGCGCGCGCCGCACTGACCCAAACGATGGAACAGCGCGATCAGCTCTGGACCGGGAGCGTAGAGGCGCATCTGGCAGCCGCCGATGCCACCATCGCAGCGGCACAATCTGAGGAGTTGATAGCGCGCCAGATCCACGATGATATGATGAAGTGCTACGAGGTGGAAAAGCCGGACGGCTCGACCAGGAAGATCTGCCCCACGCTCGGCACGTATGAAGAGCGCGCCCGCTTTGCCTGGCACGCCACCCTTGGGCAGCTGGCAGCGGCGGAAGCCAACAAAGCCATCCTGGAACCCCAGCACTGGGCCCAGATCGCGATCGCTGAGGCCGCCATTGACGCCGCGCAAGAGCAATTGTACCTCGCGGAGGCTCAGCGCATCCGGGCCGGCACTGCCGCGCGACCGGCAGAAATCGCCGTGGCCGAAACCGGCATCGTCCAGGCCGAGGCGGCGCTTGACGCGGCTGAGTTAGGGTGGGAATATACCGTCGTCCGAGCCCC
>CAZEXX010000065.1:0-15484 GCA_964516885.1 uncultured Anaerolineales bacterium
ACAACAAGAATCTTCTGAGCCATCACGCCTCCTGTGCAGCCAAACACATCGCCAATGGGCCCGGTGAGCAGGCCCTGTCAGCTCTGATGCAGAGCCAGCCGGGGCTTTTTCTCAGAGATTTCCAGCGCTCACAGTGTGTCCGAGTGTGCCAAAATCTACCCCAAGGCCACGTCCAGAACCATCATCACGGCAAAACCGACCATCACGCCCATCGTGGCCAGGTCGACGTTACCCTCCTGATGAGACTCGGGCACCAGATCCTCCACGACAACGAAGATCATGGCGCCGGCAGCAAATGCCATCGCGTAGGGCAGAATCGGGCGGAACAGGATGACCGCGGTGGCCCCCAACACACCAGCGACCGGCTCAACGACCGCCGACAGCTGACCATACCAGAAGCTCTTCCAACGGGAAACGCCTGTGCTACGAAGGGGCATCGATACGGCCAGCCCCTCGGGGAAGTTCTGGATACCGATGCCCAGAGCCAGAGCAATGGCGCCCGCGATCGTCGCAGACGGATAGCCGGCAGCGACCGCACCAAAGGCCACACCCACAGCGAGACCTTCGGGGAAATTGTGCAATGTGATGGCCAGAACCAAGAGCGTAATCCGCTGCCAGGTTGTCTTGAGGCCTTCGGGCTGACTCTCACCGACGTGCAGGTGCGGCAGTATCCGGTCGAGCAAGCGCAGGAAGACGCCACCCAGGAGAAAGCCAATGACCGCGGGTGCCCACACCGGGAGCGAGGACTCCACCGACATCTCAATCGCGGGCGCGAGTAGCGACCAGAAGCTGGCAGCGATCATGACACCGCCGGCAAACCCCAGCATCACATCGAGCACCTTGCGGTTAATCTCCTTGGTCAGGAAGACCACGGACGCGCCCGCCGCCGTCAGTGCCCACGTAAACAGCGTCCCAATAAGCGCCTGTATGATGGGAGAGAATTGGCTAAAGAATGTAATCATCGGCAACCTCCGTACTGCAGAACTATGATATTGATGTAAGTATTCTAGCTTAAGTCGCGCCCACCCGCAACACATACCACTTGTCCTCCACCCGGTTCCCCCGTATAGTATGGTCAGTTGATCCTCAGAAGGGAGACGACCATGAGCTTCCCCAGATCCGCAGGTGTTCTGTTGCACCCCACCTCTTTACCCGGCAACTACGGTATTGGCGAGCTCGGAGCGCCCGCCTATGACTTTGTTGATCGCCTGGTCCAGAGTGGGCAGTCCCTGTGGCAAATTCTTCCCCTGGGCCCCACCGGGTACGGCGATTCGCCCTACGCGTGCTTTTCCGCCTTAGCCGGCAACCCTATGTTGATCGACTTGGACTGGCTGGCTGAGGAAGGCGATATCGACGCCGCGGATCTCGCGGAGGCACCCAGCTTCCCGGCCGACCGTGTCGACTTCGGCCCGGTCATCTCCTTCAAGAGCGCGATTCTGCAGCGCGGTGCGCGCGCATTCCGCGCGCACGCCTCGCCCGAGCGCCAAGCCGCGCTCAACCACTTCTGCCGGGAGAACGACGACTGGCTCGAGGACTTCGCACTCTTTATGGCCCTCAAGGATGCTCACGGTGGCGGCGCCTGGAACACCTGGGAGCGAGAGTTGGTCACACGCGACCCTGGCGCGCTGCAAGCCTGGCGCGAGCGGCTGGACGAGACTCTCTTCGCACAGCGCTACTACCAATTCCAGTTCTTCCGGCAATGGGAGTCGCTCAAGAGATACTCCAATGAGCAAGGGATCCAAATCGTGGGCGATATTCCAATCTTCGTCGCCTACGACAGCGTCGACGTCTGGGCCCATCCTGACCTCTTCCTCCTGGACGAAGACCTGCGGCCGACTCAGGTTGCCGGCGTCCCCCCTGACTACTTCAGCCCGACAGGGCAGCTCTGGGGAAACCCAATCTACAATTGGGGGCGCATGGCCGGCAACGGCTACACCTGGTGGATACGCCGTTTCGAGCAGACCTTCACCACCGTCGATATCGTGCGCCTGGATCACTTCCGCGGGTTTGCCGCCTACTGGGCCGTCCCATCCGACGAGACGACGGCTATCAACGGACATTGGGAGACCGGGCCTGGCGCGGGCTTCTTCCAGACCATCAAGGATGCCCTGGGAGAACTGCCCATCATTGCGGAGGATCTGGGCCATATCACCGAGGATGTGCTTGAGCTTCGGGAGCAGTTCGATCTCCCAGGCATGAACGTGCTGCAGTTCGCCTTCACCAGCGATGCCGGTAACCCGTACCTGCCCCACAACGTCCGGCACAACTCGGTGATCTATACCGGCACCCACGACAACGATACCACCATGGGATGGTATGCCAGCCGTGAGGCATGGGAACTGAAGCTCTGCCATGACTACCTGGGGCCCGTGAACGAACCGATCAGTTGGGCCCTGATGCGCACAGCCTATCGCTCGGTCGCGGACCTGGCCATCGTACCGATGCAGGACATCCTGGGTCTGGGATCGGAGGCACGTATGAACACGCCGGGCAAGTTTGGAAACAACTGGGACTGGCGGTTCAACCTGGATGACTTCACGCCGGAGGTCCAGGCCAGGCTTAAGGAGTTGGCCTTGACCTATGGACGCGTGGAGCCGGCTGAGAAACAGGAGCGCCCCGAGTGGATGTAACCTGCCCCTGCTATAAAAACACCCCCGCCGTGCGGCGGGGGTGTTGCTTTTTCGTTGTTAAGGCGCCGGCGTGGGGGTCGGCGCATCTGGCCCCTCCGCTTCCGGCGTGGCAGGCTCCGCGAGGAAGTCCTCGCGTGCTTTGTCGAGCAGTGAGGTGACAGTGTACCCGGCCACACGGACATAGTGATCGGAGTCCGAGGACTTCACCACGTAGCTGCCGTCATCCTGCGGGTCCGCGGCGACCGCGAGTATATGCGTCTGGCCATCATCCGTTGTAACCATCACCACCGCGCCGGGCACGTCCAGCCCGTAGGCGGGATCCGCCGACGTCCCCAGCGGTGCCATCACCGACAAACTCGTCGCCGCACGCACGACGGCACTGGTCTGCGTCGGCTCGATGGCCTCACCCGCCTGCAGATCGACCAGCGTCCAGCTGTCCTCGTCCTTGACGAGGATAAACGTGCCGTTCGTGTTCTCCAGGGTCACATCCGTCACCGTCGCCAGGTCGATGTTGACGTACGACGTATCGGCCCAACCACTGACGGCCACATTGACATCCCACACTGATAGATCGGACGTGAGATAAGTCTCCGGCTCCCCCTCGATACGGAAATGAGTCGCGGTGTACCGGGGAGCGGACCCCAGATAGAATGTGTGCGTCTCACCGGTCGCCGTCTCGAAATCGACGCGCCGCTGGAACGTCTCCTCGGAGACCTGAAGCTGTGTGTGGCTGGCTTCCGTCCTCGCGACAACAGAGCCGGCGCTGAGCGTGACCAGCTTCTCCAGGACCGGCGTGATACTGGCTTCCTGTGCCGGATAGTCGCCGGCTTCAGGCATGACCCAAGCCCCATCCACCTTGCGTAGCACGATCTGTTCGCCGGCATTGTCCTCAACGGTCAGCGCCACGATATCCTCGACCGCGAGATCCGGGAAGAGCGGCTCGCCTGAGACCGACGCGACTTCGCGGGGCCAGAAGACGACTACGCTCAGAATGATCTGAAGGGCCAAAACCCCTAGTAGGATCTGTTGGGTGCGCTTCATTAGTTCACCTCCTCTGACTGATCTGCAGAGGCATCTCCGCCATTCTCGCCCGCCAAACCAGGCTTGCGCCGCTTGGCCGGGGCATACTCGACCTCATCTGGAGGCACCAAGGCCATCGGCACCTCACTCCGCCGGCGCATGCCGGCGACACCGGCGATGGCGACCACAGAGATCAGTGCCAGGACATAGTTGGCGGCCTCCCAGAACGACTGCTCGTTCTCAGCCATAGGAATCAGTACACGCACCGCCGTGCCACGTGACCGGATGCTCAGCAGATCGAGATCCTCGATCGTCCACGCCACGGCGTTCTGCAGGAACTGAAGGTTGTTGAGATACCGCTCACCGCTCATCGTCGAGGAAAGCTCCAGGACGATGTCATCCACAAACTCCACGCTGCCGATCACGACGAGGCGTGCCGTGTCCGGCGACACCTCAATCATCCCCACGGTCGCCGGGGTCTGAGGCTCTGCCGCTTCGTCCCCGACCTCCGCGGTCGCGGCCTCGGCTGATGCAGCCGCAGTCTCCAACGGGGAAGGCTTCCCCTTGAAGTAAGACTCAAAGCTACCACGGGCCGAGACCGCCAACGTATAAGGTTGCATCGACGACAGCACCGCAAACCCCATCTCGGGATAGAGATCGAAGTTGGGCTGGATATTGAAATCTGACTGCGTCCACGATTGAGAGGACGAGGTCAACAGAACTTCCACATCGCGGGTCGCGTTCTTCTCGGGGTCCACGGTGATTGGGGACGCCCACTGCAGCGTCACCGCCGGCAACCCGGAGACGATCGGGTTGTCCTTGGCCATACCGTCGGAGCGCACATCGATAAACATCGGATAGTCGAGCGCCTGGATCTCCTGAACCTGGTAATCACCCACTTGGCGAGCGACAGGCACCGGGAACGGCTCGTTCTGAGCATCCATCACTAGCGATTGCTCAACGGTGAACCCGTAGTGCGCCAGCATCTCCTGCAGACCACCGTCAAGCTGCTGTGCAGCCAGGCCGCCGGTCATCGTATCGGGCATAATCATCATATTGCCGGCAGCCGCGATGACGGCGCCTCCACGCATCAGGTACTGGTCGATGGCGTAGCGGGAGACATCATCCAAGTTCTGAGGCCCCAGGATCACCAGAACGTCGATGTCCACCGGCACCGAACCGGGGCTCAAGTCCACCGCACGCACCTCATATTCCTGCATCAGCGTCGAGTAGACCTGGTTCCACGACGCCAGCGGATCGACCGTCTGGCCGAACATATCCTGAGTCGGGACCGCGGGCGGCGCCCAGAAACCGACGACCTGCAAGAAGCCCGACGAGGAGCGCTTGAGGGCCGCCTCAACAGCAGCGCGAACATCCGCCTCGCTCAATTCGCCCTGAGGATAGACAACTTGGGCCTGATCACCGGATGCCATCACCATATAGAGGTAGTAGCTGTCCGCTGAGATAAACGAGACGGCCAAAGGCTGCAGCCCATACACATCGTAGAGCTCCTGCCGTCCGATAGGACTGTTGGGATCATCAGGATCCACGAAAGTGTAGCTAAACTTGCCGTTCGATCGGCCGGCGATGTCCTGAAGCACGGTCTCGATGGTAGCCGGGACCTCGGTCAGCCACTCCGGCAGCGTGTTCGGCGTGACAAAGACCTGCATCTCGACCGGCTCGGCCAGTGAGGCGAGGATCGCATCCGCACTCTGGAATCCGTAGACGACCTTCTTGATGGAACTGGTCAGGTCATACTCCAGATTGCGCAGCGTGACCTCCACACCGCCGCCGGCGCCGTAATGGACCTCGATCAGGTCGTTGAAGCCCAGGACAGCGCTCTGATCGCCATACTGAAGCAGAATATCAAAGTAGGAGTTGATCACGGAGGCCTCGTAGCGATCCGTCACCTGGAAGGGTGTGGGTCGAATTCCGTAGACCTGGTTCGCTTCGGCCTCTTTCTCGGGCTCCTCTGCAGGATCGATAATCTCAAGCTGGATCAGGCCGCCGGAAGCGATCTCGTACTCCTTCAGCATATCACGGACGCTGGGCACCAGCGGCGCCAGCAGCGGGTGCGTCTTCCCACTGAAGTACCCCCGGATCAGTAGCGGCTCCTGAAGCGTACTAACTAGATCACGGGTCGTGGCCGACAGCGAGTAGTTGTGGTATTCCGTCATATCGACGCGCAGTCTGTTCAGCGGGAAGATCCAGACGTTCACCATCAGGAGGTTCACAATCAGCAGACCGGAGGTGATTGCGACGCCCCGGCGTTTCGGCAACAGCTGTTCTCCCTCGCTCCAGCCCTTGGACTTAAGCGACAGGACGTTCAGCATCAGGAAGACACCGGCGATGGTCAGATAGTACGCCAGGTCGCGCAGGTCGATCACACCCCGCTCGATCGACTCAAAACGGCTGCCGGCGCCCAACGCGCGCAGGAACTCGCCGGCCTCGTTGCCCACAAAGCCGGTCACCCCGGACGATCCCACCAGATAGAGGGCACCGCAAAGCAACACCGTCGAGATGAGTGCGACGATCTGGTTGTCGGTACGTGAAGAGACAAAGAGGCCGATGGCTGCGTAAGTTCCGGCCAGCAGCACGGCGGCCAGATAGCCACCCAGAACCGGGCCCCAATCCAGGTTACCCAGCAGCGACACGGTCAGCGGCAGGAAGAGCGTCAAGGCGAGGGCGACGACCACCAACGCCACAATCGCCAGGAACTTGCCCAGCACCAACTGGATCGTCGATACGGGCAAGGTCAGCAGGACTTCCAGCGTTCCGGAGCGCTGCTCCTCACTCCATTGCCGCATGGTGAGTGCCGCGACGAGGAAGATCAGCAGCACCGGCATCCAGCCGAACAGCGGTCGGACATCGGCAATGCCGCGGGCGAAGAAAGTCTCCACCCAGAAGAAAGAGAAGAGCGTTGCCGCCAGGAAAGAACCCATGAAGATCAAAGCCAGGGGCGAACCGAAGGTGCCACGCAGCTCCTTGCGGGTGATCGTCAGCGTCTGCCGACTCCAAAGAGTCGGGCGACTCCAGAGAGTCGGGCGAATCCAATCACTCATCATACCACCTCCTCTTCCGAGCCCGCCGGCTCTGCCTCGCCTACCGACTCTGCCTCGCCTACCAGCTCGGAGGCCAACGCGAGCTCATTGAAGACCATCTCCAGCGTGCGGACATCGCGGCGTAGCTCTCGCAGCGGCCAATCCTGTTCGCGTGCCAGTGCGTAGATCTCGGACGTCAGATGATCGCCGGCCTCGGGCTTCCCGAGGACACGATACGCCGGATACCCATCGGTACTCTCGAATAGACTTGCGTCGCGGGCCGGCTTCAGTTGCTTCAGCAGCACCTCCGCACCCTTCACCTCACGATCTAGAACCACAACGGCATCGGAGGTCGCCGCCAGATCCGCCAGTCGCGCATCGGCCTTGACCCGTCCATTGATAAGGATGATGGCCCGATCGCACAACACCTCGACCTCAGAGAGAATGTGCGTGGAGAAGAGCACGGTGCTGTGCTCGGACAGCCGCCGGATAAGGTGGCGGATCTCCACAATCTGGGTGGGATCCAGGCCGATTGTCGGCTCGTCCAAAATCAGCAATTTGGGCCGGTGCAGGATGGCCTGTGCCAGGCCGACGCGCTGGCGAAACCCCTTGCTCAGCTGCCCGATCGGTCGCGTCAGATGCGCCTCAAGGCCGGTCGCGTAGACGGCCTCGGAGATTCGGGGGATTATCTCATCCTCCGGGATCATCCGGAGATCCGCCATCATGTGAAGATAGGCCTGCACCGACAGCTCCGGGTAGAGCGGCGCCGTCTCCGGCAGATACCCGATCTGCGCCTGTACCTCGCGCGTGTGTTCCTGCACATCCAGGCCGCCGACCGCGACGTGTCCGGAGTCCGGCTGAAGATAGCCTGTGAGTATCTTGATAAACGTGGTCTTCCCAGCCCCATTTGGTCCCAAGAGTCCAATAATCTCGCCGCTCTTGACGTTGAAAGAAACGCCTTCCAGGGCTCGGATGGGACCATAGGACTTTGTCAAATCATGTACATCAATCATCGATCCATCCTCCCATTGACTTGCTGCCACACAAAAAGAGCCAAGTCTTCCATATAAACCACTATGGACGAGCTTCGCTCTGTAGATGAGACAGACGTTTGGCAGGTCCTGCCGATCACTATTCTAGCGCCAACGGGACGTTTGTCAAATATGGGATTGTGAACGAAATAGCTTCTGCAGAACCGTCACGCCGGCGTCGAGCGTGCAGCACGATCAGGTGTCAGGCTTCAAAGAGCACATCTGTAACGACCAAGGCCTCTCGCACAGCAGCCTGATTGGCCTGCGCATACTCAGGGTTCAGTTGGCCGGCAGCGGCGATGAGCGACTCCGGAGATAGGAATCCCAAGACCACGATGCCGGCAGCCACCACAGCCAGAGAACGGCCCGCCGCTGCTATGCCCTTCAGGGCATTCAGCCTCAGTACGCGCACTTGAGCCTTGGTCGTCAACCGATCGACCAGCTCGGGGACAACAAACACCCATTGATCCTCGCGCATCAGACCCGACACTGCCGCAGTCTTTCGCCAGCTGTCCTCTGAAAGCACGAAGAGCACGTCAGCCTGAGAGATACCGGTGAAGTGAATCGGCTCGGGTGACACCAAGACATAGCTCATGCTATGTCCCGAACGCACGGTCACGGGGTAATCATCACGCTGCGTCGTCCAGAGGCCCGACAGTGTCGCTGCCGTGCTAATCACGTGGCCGGCCGTGCGCACCCGCGCCCCGGCGGCGCCGGCAATGACAATGGCGCGGGGACAATCCAGGCTGTGAGAGTACGTCGTCTCCAGCGGATTGGCCAGGTGGACCGGTTCGCCCACCAGCCCCTGCCATACGGCGCGCAGTGCGGTAGAGCCCTCCACGCGGTCGGCCTTCTTGATCACCCCAGACGCAAATCCCGAACGATCGATCATCGCCCGCAACTCCTTGGGACCCACGCGGTTAGCAGCCGCATAGTAGGCCACACAGAGCTCCCACACGTCCAGGAGGGCAAACCCATCGTGTGTCAGGGCAATCTCAAGCTGCTCATCGAGACCAGGATCAAAAGCGGTGCCGCGCCAGACGTAGGTCGCACCGTTCACGGCGACCGTCTGGGCGATATCCAGCGGAACTTCGGTATTCCCCCAGGGAGTCGTCGCTGTCTTCTTGTCGGTCGGCGTGGTGACGCTGTGCTCGCCGCCCGTCATCCCGAAGTTGAGGTTATTGAAGACAATCGTCGTGACGCCGATGTTGCGCCGAGCTGCGCTGACAAGATGGGCACAGCCGATGCCGCACCCACCATCACCGATGAGGTTGATGACGTGCAGGTCAGGACGCGCCAACTTGATGCCGGTTGCGTAGGTCAAGCTGCGCCCATGGAGTCCGTGGAAGCCGCTGGTGACAAAGTACTGATCGGAGAGCCCGACACAGCCGATGTCAGTCACAATCACGATGTCGGCCGGATCCCACTGCAGGCGGATCAGGACGCGGTCCAATGCCTCAAGCACCAAGCGGTGACTGCATCCGGGGCAGAATCCGTAGGCGCGTGCGTTGCGATAGGTTGTCAGCTCAGTCATAATTCTACTTGGAGAATAACCACCCACCGCCTCTCAATCTGCGGACCGCGGGCGTCTCGCCCGCATCTTTGCGTCGACTCGAGCTGCCTTGTTCACACCAACAACTGCGCACTTGGTAGTCTTGAGAGCAGAGCGGGCAAGATGCCCGCGGTCCCAGAAAACAAGACGCTACTCCGGAAATAGCCCGCTCCGATACGTTCTGTGGGACCAAAGCCTGCGGAAAGGCTTTGGTCCCTTCCCCGCGCGCTGCATTTTCGTCCTGCGTGGTGTGCGCCGGCGAACGCGTTAGCTCCTTAGAAAGAACTAACGCCAGTGTAGCACCGCTCAACTCCTCTACAAGTAAGGGTTGGGGGGACAGTCGCGTCCCCCAACCCTTATCCTCAGGACATAAGAGGGCCTATGTCGTCCGGACGGGCACTGCCCCGGCGGCCTGGGCTCGGCGGCGGGCATCACGTTGGCGGCGCCGCACCAGGAGTCGCTGCACGCGTTCGTAGCGGCTGCGGTTGAGCGGATAGAGCCACGTCACGATGAGAAGTGCGACCAATATCAGCGACGCGACAGGCCCCATCAGCACCCGGATGCCCGTCAGCACCGCGTCCGGTTGCATAAAGGTCACGGCCGACTCCGGCGGCGTCTGGTAGCCCATCCAACCGAGGACCTGCAGGACCAGGAAGATGGCAAACGCCGTCGTCAGCTTACGGATGAAATTCTTAGTCCCGTAGTAAACGCCCTCGTGCCGCTCGCCGGTCTGCAGCTCATCCCAATCGATCACATCCGGGAAAATCGCATCCGGGAGCATATGCGCAGCGGAATAGCTGAACCCCATCAGAACAGCCATCAACATAGCCAGCCCCAGCTCCATCGGCGGCAGGAAGAAGACGCCGATCAGAAGCACCAACCAGAAGCCCACAGCCATCATATAGGCGATGCGTTTCCCAAGCCGTCGAGCCAGCCACGCCCATATCGGCAGCACGGGCACGGCGACCAGCGCCATGGCGCCCAAGGCCGCCGACTCGATGGGCATCCCCAACCCCGGCACCTTCAGAAGCAGATCTCCCTGTGCCACCCAATAGACAAGGAAGAAAGGAAAGACCGCGCTGATGATGTCAAACGTCACCCAGTTAAGCATGTAGAGCGCTGTCGCATAACGGAAGGGGATGTTCTGCCAGGCCTTACGGAGGGTGTCGCGGAAGGAGACCATCTCCGGTGCCGCCCCCACAGGTTCCTTCTCTCGCACGGCGAAGAAGATCGCCAGGAATGGGATCACAGACGAGAGGCCGAAGATCGCAGCAGCCAGGAAATACCCTTGCTGCTGCGTGCCGCCGCCGGCGACGGTCGCGTCCACAATCATGGGTGCCGCAACCCCCGCAGCCAAAGAGGCAAGGAAGTTGAAGAACATGCGGTAGCTGGCCAGTGAGGTGCGCTCATCATAGTTGGAGGTCATCTCGGGCGTCAGTGCGTGGAACGGCACGATCACCAGGGTCTGCAGCGTGTCACTCAGCGCATAGGCGATCATGATATGGAGCATCAGCAGAATCTGGTTCTCCCACGGCGGCGCCCACCACAGGATCAGGAACGCCAGGCCGTAGGGGATGGCGAAGATCAGCAGAAAGGGCCGGCGCCGGCCCCAACGTGTCCGGACTCTGTCGCTGAGCATGCCGACAAGCGGATCATTGACAGCATCCCAGATCACGCCGATAAAAGCGCCGAATGAGGCCAATCGAGGGTCCAGCCCTACCACATCGGTCAAAAAGATAGCGTAGAAGATCTGGCGCAGGGTATTGAAGGCCGCCATGCTCCAGTCCCCCGTGCCGTAGATGATCTTGGTCATCAAAGGTACGCGATCAGCCTGTTCTGTCATGAGTTAGCTCCCGAGGTGTGGTTGATGAGTGCTAGACCTGCAGACGGAAGACGCGGTGACGCTTGTGCCAATGCACGCCCAGCATATTCGCATCGCCCAGGCTCTTGAGGTTGGACTCCATCGCCTGAACGAAT
Organism: uncultured Anaerolineales bacterium; assembly: GCA_964516885.1. Lineage (GTDB taxonomy): Bacteria > Chloroflexota > Anaerolineae > B4-G1 > SLSP01 > PWVB01. The sequence continues at coordinate 11,252 of CAZEXX010000065.1, forward strand.
TCGAAGTAGTTGGCGCCCCGGCTCCGGATGGTATCGTGGAGCTCGGTATAGAGCAGTGCATTTGCACCCAGCCCCTGATATTGCGGCAGCAGTCCCACCCCATTGCCGAGGAGACTGTCCGTCGTCCGCAGCGAGATCAGGATCGGGGCCCAACCGAAGGGGAACAACCGCCCCCGGACCTTCCTGAGAGTCTCGGCAACGTCAGGGAAGACGAAGGCAAAGCCGGCAATCTCATCCCCCTTCATGACAACTTTCAGAAGGCGGGGATCCGAGACCAGGAGAAGTTGCTGCCCAATCATCTGGCTCTCGGCATCGCCGATGGGGTAGTAGCCCCAGACCTGCGTAAAGGCCTTGTTGTTGACCTCTTGAATGCGCGGAATCCACGACCGCAGTTCGCGCTTCGTCGTGAAGTTCTTCACCCAGAAGCCACGCCGCGCCTTGATCTGCTCGGCAAGCCGGAAGAGCCGTTGGGGGAGCTCATCTTCGGGAACCATATAGCCCGTGAAGTAGTCGACTTCCTTCTCGCCACCGATCTGCTCCAGCAACGATGCATAGTAGCTGTAGTTGTAGGGAATCCCCATCGAGGCAGGGTGCTCGAACCCTTCGACCAACACACCGTAGGCATCGGAGCGCACAAACCCCTTCGGCCCCTTGAGCACCTCCAGGCCGCGCTTGCCGGCCCAGGCCTTGGCCGCGGCGAACAAGCCCTCCACCACACGCACGTCTTCGATGGTGTCAAAGTGGTAGAAGAAAGCGACTTTGCCTTGGATGTAGTTATTGTACCGCCGGTTATCAAGCACTGCGATCCGGCCAACTACACTTCCGCCCTCTTCAGCCAGGAAGAAGGCGGCGGCGGAGTCGTTGTAGAAGGGATGGCGCTGCCGGTTGAGCGTCAGCTTGACCGAGGAGACCAAGGGTGGGGTCCATTCAGAGCAGTCGCGGTAGAGCTCAAAGGGGAGCTGAATGAACTTGCGGACGTCCCTGCGGTTATGGGTATCGATCTCGCGGATGTGCATAGAACTACTCCATAAAGAAGCCGACAGCCAGCACGCCCGGACCCGCGTGGGCCACGACGGCCGGCGGAACGGCCAACACGTCAATCGACGTCAGGCCAAGTTCATCGCAGAAATAGTCAACAAGCGCCTGTGCCTGATCCTCCGCAGCGGCGTGCATCACGCTCAGGTGGCCCGCGTCGCCGGGCGCGATCTGCTCGACGACGAGCTGCTTCAGGCGGTCGACCGCACGCCTATGCGTGCGCACCTTCTCAAAAGTGTCGATGGCACCCTCCCTGAGGGTCAGCACCGGCTTGATCTGGAGCACGCTGCCCAGCAATGCAGCTGCTCCGCCGATGCGACCGCCCATAGCCAGATATTTGAGCGTGTCCACCATAAAATAGATGCGGCAACGCGAGCTCATCTCTCGCACACGCGCTTCAATCGTATCAGCACTCTCCCCCTCTTCGGCCCACTGAGACGCAAGACGGAGCAACGTGGCGACGGGGCTGGCGACGAGCTGCGTGTCGATAATGCGCACGTCGATGTCCGCGCGCACGCCGCGGTCAATCGCCATCTGTAGACCGACGGTGGCCGAGCGGAAGGTACCACTGACGACAGCAGAGGGCACAATGCAGATGATGGATTCACCCGAAGGCGCATAACGCTCAAAAACTTCCGTGAAGAGCTCAGGCGGCGGGGCAGCCGTCTTGGGAAGTTCCGTGGCAACCTTCAGCTTCTCCAAGAAAGTTTCGTACGTGATCTCAACACCCTCGAGATAGGACTCATCGCCGATGTTGATGATCTGGGGAATGATGGGGATATCGTGGGATTGCGCAAATGATTCCGGCAGACCGGAAGTAGTATCACCGATAATCTTAACCATAAGAGCCGGCTCCTAACTTGACGCTGCCGGGGATAGAAAAGAAAAAGAACCCGGTGCATCATGATCGTTGACAAGTCAGCTTGTTAAGGTGCAGAGGAGCGTTTCGGGCGTCTGCGATCTCGCGGGCGCCCGAAACAATCGCCGTGGACCTAAGATGTCTTGGTGGGCAGATACTTGGCCAGTTTTCTCGCCAGATTGGAGAGCGGCAAACTCTGCAGCCAAATACGACCGGGCCCTGTAATCGTCGCCAAGAACAGACCTTCACCGCTGAAGAGTACGTTCACAAAGCCCTTGACCCTCGCAATGTCGTAGTTGATGGTGGGCTCGAAGAGCGCAATGTGACCGGGGTCGATCCGCATCGTCTCACCTGCAGCCAGCGAATACTCGCGCACCTCGCCGGGGATCTCCAGGAATGCATAGCCCGGCCCGGTGATCTTCTGAAGGATGAAGCCCTCGCCACCGAAGAAGCCGGCACCGAGGCGCTTGCGAAAGTGCATTGTCAGCGCGACTGAAGGCTCCGCACACATGAAGGCGTCTCGCTGGCAGATCATGCTCTGGTTGGGTCCCAACTTGACCGGTATGATCTTGCCGGGCGCCTCGGGCGCGAAAGCGACCAAAGCCTCGGCAGCACCACGGTTGGTATACGTCGTCATGAAGAGCGATTCCCCCGCGAGCTTGCGCCCGAGACCTGCCATCAGGCCGCCTTTGGTATTCGTCGTCATTTCGACATCGCCCTTCATCCAGGCCATGCCACCCGATTCAGTGTACATCGACTCGCCCTGCGAGAGGTGTACATCCAGCGTCTGCATTACGGTTCCATGGATCTCATAGCGCATATCGAAACCTCCTAAAGAAACTAAAGAGTTATGACTGTAACGGGCCTAGACCTTGAGAGCGGCTGCGATAGCCGCGATATGCTCAGGCGTGCTGCCACAGCAACCACCAAAGATCTTGACACCGGCTTCCTCGACAAACTTGCGGGCATATGCCGCCATCACGTCAGGGGTCACATCGTAGACCAAGTCACCGCCCTCAACATGGGGCAATCCGGCATTCGGCTTGGCCATCAGCACCGCGTCCGGCACCGCCTCGCGCATCTTGAGCACCGCCGCCAGCGTCTCGGTCAAGGTACGGCCACAGTTGGCCCCCATCACATCCACACCCAGCGCCTGGAGTTTCAGAGCGGCCTTCTCCGGCTTAACGCCCATCATCGTGCGGCCCTTGGTATCGAAGCTCATCGTGGCCATAATCGGCAGATCGGTGGCCTGGCGCGCACCCTCAATCGCGGCCTGGATCTCCGTCAAGTCGCTCATGGTCTCGATCAGCAGCACATCGGCCCCGCCCTCGGCCAAAGCCCCGGCCTGTTCGGCAAACGCGGCGACGACATCCTCATAGCTGAGGGTGCCCAGCGGCGCCAACATCCCACCGGTCGGCCCCATATCGCCCACCACCAATGCGCCTTCGCCCGCGATCTCGCGTGCCAGCTGCGCAGCCGCGCGGTTGAGTTCCACCACACGATCGTCAAGGCCCTCGCGCTTCAGACGTATAGAAGTCCCGCCGAACGTGTTGGTGAGGAACATATCAGCGCCCGCATCGACGTATCCTTGATAGAGTGCGCGAATGGCATCTTGGTTCTCGATGTTCCAGAGCTCAGGTGCTGAGCCCGGCACCAATCCTGCCTTCTGCAACTCTGTACCTGTTGCGCCGTCGGCAATTAGGACTGGTTTTTCCTTCAGGAAAGTGCTGAACTTGGACATCAGCGCTTATCTCCTCTCGCTTGTGTGGATCCAGATCGAGCCGAATGTCGGCCCAGATGAAGTATGTGGCTAGTGACTCAATGATACCACAGAAGCGGTAAAGCCGAGAGCCCTCACCCTAGCCCTCTCCCGTCAGAACAGGCGAGGGGACCGGACGGGATACCTCGGAAATAACCTTCCCTTCCCGGGCCCAAAGGCTTTCTGCAGGCTTTGGGGCCTTCTGCGTGGTGCGCGCACAGCAGAGCCCTCACCCCGCGCGCTCGGAAGCGCGATGCCCTCCCTTGAAACGGGGACTGCGCCTCCGCAGCCGGAGGTGGATGGACAAGGGGACCGGAGGGGATACTGAATCGCTGAACCGCTGAGGCAGATGAGATCACTGAGGGGAAGTCTGCTGTGAGAACGACCATCTGCGACGCACAACAATCGATGTGGTTTGGGGAAGGCCCTAAGGCCTCGCCCGAGCGGACTCGGGACGAAAGCCCTTAGGCCCTCTGCGCGCGCAAAAATGGGGGTCTCATTCTTGGTTTTTGGTGATGTCGACGCCGCGGCCGCTGAGGCCGGTGACGTCGATGTGGAGCGGGGTGGCACCGGCGTCGCC
>CAZEXX010000066.1:0-15381 GCA_964516885.1 uncultured Anaerolineales bacterium
ATATCGTACGCAAAACTGAGCCCCCCTGGGACCGCCGCTCCCCAGAGCGGCTCCCTCCTCCGCCCCTATCACCCCAGATGCCGCACTGGGGTGCGGCGCTCCCAGGCAATCCGGGGACATCCATCTTCCGGCCTCTTGGGCGCCCTCCTGGGACCGCCTCTCCGCCCCTATCGCCCCAGATGCCGCACTCAGGTGCGGCGGTCCCAGGCGCTCCCAGGCGATCATTCATGGCTTGGTCTTCTCGGCCTTAGCCTGGGGATCAATCCCCAGGCCACCCTCTGCGATTCAACCACCCCTCGAAGCGCCCTCCAAAGGAGCCTGCCCCATGACCACCACCATCGTGCGCGTCGCCACGAACAGAGACCACCCCTACGTTATGCTGGACAAGCGGCTCACCGAGGATCCGTCCCTATCCTGGAAGGCCAAGGGCCTGATGGCCTACATGCTCAGCCGTCCCGACGGCTGGCAGATCCGCGTGACCGACCTGGTGCGCCGCAGCGACGACGGAGAGTACGCCGTGAAGTCCGGCCTTCGCGAGCTGGAGCAACGCGGCTATCTCATCCGCAAGCGGCGCCACGATGCCGCAACCGGGCGTTTTCTCGGCGTCACACTCACAGTCTACGAAGAATCGGTCCCATCGTCCTCCGCGGGTGCGCATGCGGAATGCGCACCCGCCACGGCCCCACCACCATACGATCCACCACAGACGCAAGCTCCACGGACCGAGCTTCCGCGGACGGGGTACCCACAGGTGGACGACCCACAGGTGGAAAACCGCCCCCTTACTAATACTGAATTGATCAAGACTGAAAAGACCCAGATTGATGATGATGTTGTCCCCCCTTTACCCCCCCACGACCCGTCCTGTGTGCAGGCCGCAGACCCCATCCTGGCCCAGGTCGTCGCCCTCTACGAGCAGGAGATCGGCGGCACTCTCACCGCGATGATCCACGACGAGCTCACCGATCTGGTGCAGAACGAATGCGGTGACCTGGAACGTTGGCGGGCCGCGTTCCGGCTCTCCATCGGCGCCCGCAACCGCTGGAAGTACGCAAGAGCCATCATCCTACACCCGGAGAGGAAACCACCCCAGGAGGTGCGTCGTGCAACGAGTCAGCGATCTGGTCAGCTTGGAAAGGCCCACGGCCTTTCCGCAGGCCGCAGCCGCCGCGGTCGCGCCAACGACCTCCGCGGTCGCGACCTCCGCGGTCGCGGCGGCACCACCCCCAGTCCCGAGGAAATCGAACGCCTCAACCGCGAGGCCGAGGAGCAGCTCCTCGAACGCGGGGACATCCCAGGAAACTGCCGGTAGCGCAGCAGACAGGGATGCCGCGACCACACGGGATCGGCGAAGGACCACCGCCCTCCCTACGGCAGAGACCATCACATTCGACGGCACGGGTGATCCCAACTGCAGGACCTGTCACGGCCAGGGCTACGTCTCGCTGTGGGTACCCCGCGGCGACGCGCGCTTCGGGCTGGCGTTTCCCTGCCACGACTGTCGTGGGCGGCCGGACGAGATCCGCCTGCAGAGGGAGTACGAAGCCGTGAGGGAGCGTATCGCGCGCTACAGCAACAGGCGCCCGCTGCAGACCTTCAGCTCGTTCAACCCCACCCATGTCAACGCCATGATCCGCCGGGCATTCCTCGCCGCGCAGGTCTATGCCGAGAATCCCGAAGGCTGGCTGGTCCTGCACGGGAACTGCGGCACCGGCAAATCACATCTCGCCGACGCCATCACTAACCGCCGCTCCGACAGACTGGTGATGAACCACACGGTGCCCGCCCTGCTCGACCTGCTCCGATCCGGTTACGAAAACGGCGACCACGGGGACCTACTCGACCTGTGCTGCAATGTCCACTTGCTCATCCTGGACGACATCGGCACCGAAAACCCCACCGACTGGTCCCGCAAAATACTCTTCCGGATCATCAACCACCGCTACAACCGCCGGCTTCCCACCGTCCTTGTCTTCAACGGCAAGCCCGACGACCTGCCTCCGCGCATCGCCTCAAGCGTCAGCGACCGCGACCTCGCCACAACCTACCCTATGTATGGGGACGACTACCGCCGCCGGAAGGATCCGACCCGCTCTCCCCGCACCTAGTCCTGGATGGGCCCGGGCCTTAGGGCCTGGCTGCGGGCCTAAGGGCCTTCCCCGCTCAAGACCCCAGAAGCTCCAGAGAAGCTGGTGGCCCTCTCCACGCAGAAAGCGCCTGCACACAGCAGAAGCTCGCACGCGGGGGCGAAGTGACAACCTGCCCTCGAAGGGGGCTTCGCCCTACGCAGAAATCCAGAGCCGTCCTCCGCGTCTCCGCCCCTCTCCCATTCCGGCTGCGGAGTATGGGAGAGGGGAGGGCCGTTCTGACGGCACGGGGTGAGGGCTCTCCCCCCACGCAAAAGGGGCGAAGCATACGCTCCGCCCCCAACATCCCCATCCGTGTAATCCCCGCAGTCGAAGACTACGCCGAATCCGTGATTCACACGTGCGACTTACCGTCCACCAGCGCCTCCAGCAACTTCTCCCTGCGCTCCGCCTCGCGCTCCTGCAGCTCCTTGTCGCCCTCCAGCGCCACAATCAGATCCCGGCGCTTGATCGCGCGCTTGGACTCGATCTCGATCATATTCGCCTTTTCGTCCGCCAGCTTCGCCAGCGCAATCACCCACGCCCCACTCTGCACCGGCGCGTGGCGCACGCGCCACCGCTCCACCCAGATCGGCAGATCCTCGACGTTGGCCACCCGCTGCAGCGTCTTCGTGGTCGTCACGCCCAGCGATTGCAGCGTCACCTCGTAATCCTCGATGACCGGCTCCACCGGGCAGATCTGTACACACGCGCCGCACTTGATGCAGTAGTAATCGGCCAACTGCAACTCGCCCTCGTCGTCGATATGCAGCGCCCGCGTCGGGCAGATGTCGGCGCAGGCCAGACAGCCCTCGACGCACTGCTCGCGCCGCAGGGTCACCGTACCCTCCCAGGCCTGCTGCACCGTGAAGGCGCCGTCGCTGGCTACCTCACACTGCCGGCAGTGGATGCAGGTCTCATCATCCACAACCATCGTATGCTCGGCAGCGACGTAGTTGATCGACTTGGTTGGGCAGTTGCCCAGCACAAGCTCTCTGAGCGTCCAGTCAAAGGCCTCACCGTCGAAGGTATTGGACTCCGCCAGCACTGGGAAAGCCTCGTAGGCCAGCACCGGGTTGGTCTTCTCGCCGTTCAGGGTCATCGAGATGGCGTGGACCGGGCATATCGCAACGCACATGCCGCAGAAGACGCAGGTCTCCGGGTCCACATCCACCAGCAGCTTCGTCGCCATCCGCCCATCCACGATCGTGCCCGCGACGTGCGTCAGCGAGTCCATAGGGCAGATTTTCGGTCCCAGCTGGCAGCCCACACATTTGTCGAGGTCCCAGATCATGACGTCGTGGTGGGTCACCATCTTCCGCTCGATCACCAGCTCTTTCTCGGTCCGCCGCTTCAGTGTCGTTCCGCGTCTCATTGTCTCTCCTCAGAAGCCCAGGCGAACTAGCTCTTGCTTGGGCGAGACTAGATGCCGTTCGAAGCCCAGCGAACCAGGGTCCAGTCCCAGCGCCAATCCCATCACCTGGGTGAAGTACAATACAGGAAGACCCAGCGACTGTCCGATGGCGCGCTCCGCTTTGCCCTGGTACATATCCAACGCTGTGTGGCACATGGGGCAGGCAAGCATCACCACGTCCGCATCCGCCTGCTTCGCCGAGGCCAGCACGTCGCCGGTCAGCTTGGCGGTCACATCGCTATGCGAAAGCGCCAGTGCGCCGCCGCAGCACTTGGCCTTCATCGGGTAGTCGACGACCTGGGCGCCAAGCGCGCGCGCCACGTCGTCCAATCCGGTGGGCCTCTCAGCGCTATCAAAGACGTCCTTGGGCCGCGTCAACATACAGCCGTAGTAGGATGCGACACGCAGCTCGCCCAGCGGATTGACCACCCGCTCCTTGATGCGGTCGAGGCCGTAGTCGTAGAGCAGCGCGTAGAGCGGGTGCAGGACCTCGATGTCGCCCTTGAGCTCCAGCCCATCCTTGAGGTGCTCGTCGACCATCGCGCGCACACCCTTGTCCGCGGCGACCCGCTTGCCGGCCTGGCGCAAGTTGAGGTAGCAACCGCTGCACGGCACCACGACCGTGTCGAAGCCCTGGGCCTCGGCCAGCGCCAGGTTCCGCGCCGGCAGCACGACCCCTGCCTCGGCGCTATTCACGCCGGCGTGCACCGCGCCGCAGCAATTCCAATCCTCCAGCTCCACCAACTCGATCCCCAGGTGCTCAAAGACCGCGCGCACCGAGATATCGTACTCTTTGGCGCCGGACGACAAACTGCAGCCCGGGTAGTATGCATAACGCAAGGCTGATTCGGTCATCACGATGCCTTCCCCTTTCCCAGCTTGATCGCGATGCCGGATAACAGAGCAGCCAAGGTGTTCCACACAGCCCCGCGTGGTCGCCGCTTGCCGCCGGAGTTACCGGAGAACCTGAGGCCGGTGGCGATCTTCGGAACGACAGAATCAGTCACGCCCATCAGCTCAATCTCCTTCGGGTCCTCAAGGCGGTCCGGCAGGAAGGGCAGCTTGCCCTTCAGCAGCATCTTGACGCCCAGCGGCACCATGCCGAGCAGGCCAGCGACGTCCAGCACCCGCGCGTAGTACCGGCCGATGACCTCCGGCTCGAACATACGCCCGTGCATCTGCACGGTCTCGGCAAAGGCCTGGGCGAACTCGGCCTCCTTGTCGTGAGCATAGCCCTTGGCCAGCGACAGTCGTCGCAGATCCGCCATCAGGTCGGTGATCTGGATATCGCGTGGGCAGCGGTTGGCGCACGAATAGCAGGAGACGCAGCGCCACATGTCTTTGCTCGACAGCACCATAGCTTCCTGGTTCTGTTGGATCAGATAGAGGATACGCCGCGGCCCGTACTCCATCTCGTCGATAACGGGGCACGAACCCGAGCAGGTCCCGCACCCGTAGCACTGCAGCACCAGCCGCCCGCCCTCGGTCTCCATAACCTCTTGCAGAAAGCTCTTCTCGTCCGTGTGATTGCCGGCGGCCATCAGTCGTCACCTCCTGCAGCACGTGCCATCTGCTGGACCGGGGTCTCGATGCCCTGCAGCCGCTGAGCCTCGCTCAGCAGCAGCATTTCGGCCACGTCCGGCACCTCTCGCATCCGGCGCAGGCGGCGGACCAGTTGCGGGCGAGCCGCCTCATTCTCGGCCTTCACCTTATCGACGCCCATCTCGCGAATAAGGCCGCTGGCCTCCGTCATGATCCTGGCCCACTTGGCACCCTCGGTGGCCGAAACTGACTCCAACCGGAAGCGGCCCGGAGTGATACCCAGCTTCTCCAGCTGCACCATCAGTTTCCGCATACGGTCGTCGGCGTGCTGGCGCCCGGTGATGTAGTGACAGTCCTGCAGATGGCATCCCGAGACGATAACGGCCCCGGCGCCCAGCCGGAAGGCCTCCATCACGAAGTCCCGGTCCACGCGTCCGGCGCACATCACCATGATGTTGCGGGTGTTGGCCGGGTATTCGAAGTGGCTGACGCCGGCATTATCGGCGCCCATGCCGCTGCACCAGCGACAGGTGAAGGCCAGTACTTTGTCCTCGGGGTTGTCGGCCAGCAGCGAGTGCACCTGCGCCAGGATCTGACCGTCGGTGAAGTGGAACTGGGTGATGGCGTTGTGCGGACACTCGGCCACGCAGGTGCCGCAGCCGTGGCACTTGGCAGGGATGATCATGCTGGCTATGCCCGTCCCCGGACGGTTGTCGATGGCACTATACGGGCACGCATCGTAGCAGATAGTGCACTTGCCGCCGCGGGAGTTGATGCATCGATCGGGAGTGACATAGGCGACGATGGGATCGATCTCCCACGTGTCGTGCGAGAGCACGCGTGCCGCACGGCCTGAAGCAGCGCTTCCCTGTGCCACACTCTGCGGGATGTCCTTGGGACCCTGTGCCGAGCCGGCCAGGTAGATGCCCTCCGTCGGCGTATCGATGGGCTTGAGCTTGGGGTGCGCCTCCAGGAAGAAGCCGTGACTGCCAGTGGGCACCGTCAGCACGCGCGCCAGCTCCTCCGAGCCATCCGAGGCGATCGCCGCCGTCGCCAACCCCACCATCTCGAACTCGTACTCCATCGGCTTGCCCAGGGCGACGTTATCGGCGCGCACGATCAAGTTGCCCGTCTCCGGAATCTCGCGGATCTCGGCGGGGCGCCCCTGCACGAAGTGGACACCGGCCTCGCGCGCGCGCTCATAGAACTCCTCGTAACCCTTGCCCGGGGTGCGGATATCGATGCGGAAAATGGTGATGTCGATCTCGGGGTAGAGCCACCTGAGCAACAGCGCATTCTTGATGGTGTACATGCAGCAGAAGCCCGAGCAGTACTCGTTGTAGCGCTTGTCACGGGAGCCCACGCACTGGATCAGCCCCAGCGTCTTCGGCGTCTTGCCGTCCGAGGGGCGCACGAACTCACCGACGGTCGGACCGCCGGCGCAGTGGAGGCGTTCGATCTCCATCATGGTCGTGACATTGTCGTAAACGCCGAAACCGTATTCCTCAATCACGGTGGGATCCCAGGTATCGATGCCCGTCGCCACGATGATCGTGCCGACATCCACCTCGACAGTCTCGGGCTCCTGTGCGAAGTTGATCGCCTCCAGCGGGCCACAGGCCTCAACGCACTTGTAGCACAGGATGCAGGCGTCGAGGTCAATAGTATAAACCGCGGGCACAGCCTGCGCCATTGGGACGTAGATAGCCTTGCGCGGTCCCAGCCCCTCCTCGAAGATGTTGGGCACGTCAATCGGGCAGACCTCGGCGCAGTCCCCGCAGCCGGTGCAGAGATCCAGTATCACGTAGCGGGGTTTCTGCTCTATCTTGACGTGGAAGTTGCCGATGTAACCGTCGACTTCCTTGACCTCGGCATAGGTCATCAGGTGGATGTTCTTGTTCTTGCCCACATCCACCATCTTGGGCGCCTCAATGCAGATGGAGCAATCCATGGTCGGGAAAGTCTTGTCCAGTTGCGCCATCCGCCCACCGATGGTGGGCGACTTCTCGACCAGGTAGGTCTCGATCTCCATGTCGGCCAGGTCCAGGGCTGCGCTGATGCCGGCAATGCCGCCGCCGATCACCAACGCACGCCGTGTCACCGGGACCTCGAACATATCCAGCGGCTTGACGTGGCTGACCTTGGCAACAGCAGAGGCGACGATCTCCTTCGCCTTCTCGATCGCCGCCTCCTGTTCGTGAGAGTGCACCCAGGAGTCATGCTCCCGGATGTTCGCCATCTCAAAGAGGAAGGGGTTGATCCCCGCCTCAGAGATACAGGCACGGAATGTAGGCTCGTGCATCGCCACAGTGCATGCGGCAACCACGATCCGGTTCAGCCCGAACTCCTCAATATCGGCCTGGATCAACTTCTGCCCCGGCTCGGAGCACATATAACGATGATCCTTGGCCATCGCCACACCGGGAAGATTCTGCGCGTACTCCAGGACCTCCGAGGGGGTCACTACGCTGGCTATGTTCGAGCCACAGTGGCAGACGTAGACGCCAATCCGCAGCTCCTCGTTGTCCTGTATCTCTTCTTTTGCCACTAGTTACACTCCTTATGTGGACAGGCCCAGCCCAGGGGGCACGCTACCGCAACGCCTCTTCGGTCGCCAGCTTGTGGCGTGCCTTTTGCGCGCGACGGTCGGGGGTCGTGAGTTCCAGAGCATCCTTCGGACACCAGAGCACGCACTGGGGGCCGTCTTCCTCGTCCTCGCACTGATCGCAGATCTCGGCCAGCTTCGTGAGGGGATTGATGGAAATCGCACCGAAGTCGCAGGCCTCGATACACCACGCACACCCGTCACAGAGGCTGGCATCGACATGGATAATGCCCGTCTCCTCGTCCTGGGTCAGCGCCTTGCGCGTGCACACCGTCACACACGGCGCGTTCTCGCAGGTGCGGCAGGCGATCGAAGTAATCAGGATCTCATCCACGCGTACGGTCCGGATGCGGCTGCGATAGCTGTTGTACTCCCCGGTCTTGGTGTACGAACAGATATACTCACAGAGTTGGCACCCAATGCACTTGTCCGGATCACACGTTATGTACTTGTATTTCGAAGTGGAGCTTACCATAGCGTTTGTCTCCTTCCCCTAGACGCCGATCTCTTCCGCGACATCGTCCATACCCAGCGCGACCAGCTTCGACCGGGGGATCAGCCCCTCGGGCGTCCACCCCTTGGCCTTGTAGTAGAGGTCCTTCATATATTCCAGCTCCTCCACCGACACCACGTGGCCGGCCGACGGCCCCGTCTTCATCGGCTCATTGTGCCACCGGTAATTCAGGTAGTCGTCCTCGCGGGTCCAGCCCTCGCGGATGTTGAAGGCCTTCTTGATGGTGAAGGCGCGCTCGCCGATCAGGTCCACGGCGTCATAGTCGTAGTTCCACCCGGTGGTGGCGTTGATCAGGGTCGCAATCACGGGCCAGGCACCGGCGCGGTCGGCCTTGCCGGTGAAACAGCGCCGGATGAACTTGCACAGCGGGAGCGTGTCGTAGACAGCGGCGTACTCCTCAGTGCTCTTGGCCAGCTCACCACGGGTGTCGTCCACCGAGAAACGGTCGACCACGCCCTTGATGTCGGGATCGTAGGCCGCGGTGCGGTTGTGGCAGCCACCGCGAGTCCCCACCGCCAGACCGAGCGCGAACGTCTTCAGGCCGCGGGCGTCATACCCCGGGTTCTCCAACCCCTTGACGTGCATCGCCCACTTGTACGACTCAGTTCCTCGCTCCTTGTCCACCTGCGCGCTGGCGCGCTTCGTGCCCAGAGACAGTATCGCACCGAGACCCTCGCGGTCGCGGATCATCTCGGTGATGGTAACGCCGGCCTCGCCGACGCCGAAATTCGCCTCGAAGCCGTCGGGGTACTTCTCGCAGGCGAAGTCCTCCTTGGTGAAGACTCCGCGTTGGTAACACTCCATCGCCCAGGAAACCGTGACGCCGCTGCTCATCGCGTCCTGACCGCCGCGGTCGCAGACATCGATCATCTTGATGATGGCGTTCATGTCGTTAATGCCGCAGTTGGGGCCGTTAGCGAAGAGGCACTCGTACTCGATGCCCGTCATCGCTCCGGCGTAGAGCCCCTGCGTCGCCGCGGAGACCTGCTCACAGGCGATGGGGCACTGAGCACACGCAATCTTCTTCACCTTGTGGTGCTCCTCGAGGTACTCGCCACTGACCATCTCGGCATCTTCAAAGACGCCCTCCTGGTAGTTGCGCGTCGGCAACAGCCCCAGGGTGTTCATATTGAGGACGTTGGTCGCGGTACCCAGCAACCGGTACTTGGCCGTGTCGGGCCCCTGTGAGGACTCGATGATCTCAAACGATATCTTCATCAGCGTCTCAGGATCGGCAACGGTCACGCCGTTGGTGCCGCGTACCGAGACGGCCTTGAGCTTCTTACTGCCCCATACCGCCCCGTGGCCGGTGCGGCCGGCCTGCCGGCCGTCATTGGTGACGTTGGCGAACAGCACGCCGTTCTCGCCGGCCGGGCCGATCGTCGCAGAACGCACTTGATCGTCCAGCAGATCCTCGCGGATCGCCTCCTCGGTTTCGAACGTGCCCATCCCGAGGTACTTCTTGGCGTTACGGAACTGCACGCGGCCATCATCGATCAGCACGTTCACCCACGTCTCGCTGGCACCGTGGAGCACAATACCGTCCCACCCGGTGCGCTTGAGCGCGACGGAGAACCAGCTTCCCGAGAGGCTGTCGCCCACGAAACCCGTCAGCGGCGATTTCGAGGCCAACCCGTACTTCGCACCCACCGGCACGGGCGTGCCGGCGAAGATGCCGTTGGCGAAGCAGACAGGGTTCTCCGGAGAGAGAGGATTACATCCGGGCTCGATGTTCTCCCACAGCAAGCGTGAAGCCATAGACACACCACCAATGTACATCTGGTACCATGACTCCGGCTTTCGCTCATGCCACGTCTTATGGTTTGTCAGATCAATATGAAGAATCTGCCCATGATAACCGTACATACTGGACTCCTCCTCCGGGTGATTGCGCGGACCTGGTGGTCAGAGGGACCGATCACAGGCGCCGCTGTGTTGCACGAAAAGCTGGCACCGCAGCAGTGAAGGCCACGACGGGCCTACCGACATCCATAGAAGGGCGACATCAGGCGAACAGATGGTCATCCACCGGCCAGGATCGACATCAGGATGAGTCGATCTCCCTGATTCGGGCACTGGTCCATCTGTGAAGGCTGGATCATGTGCTTGCCATTGAGGTTCAGCATATTAGAAGACTGCAGCGAGTCAAGGCCGGGACTGATCACATGCCCAACAAGTTCAGGATAGCGATCACCCAGCATCCGAAGGATTTGTCGAAAGGTCGTTCCCTCGTCAAGCTGCATGGTAAATCGAGGCACCCGCGTGTGCACGCGGGCCAGACCGGCAAACTCTACCATCAATTCCACAACCCCTCCAACAATATAGGCGGCATCGTTAGGGTTCTCCGATAAGTCTCATATCCAGGACTCGCCTCAATTATACCGCATTATCATCAACTGGAGAGAGCTATTTGGCCCATTGCTGTCAGCGTCCCCTGGCCCTTTGATCAACACAGCCAGCCCTGCTATAAGCATCACCAAGAACAACGAACCTGTCAATAGACAACCCTCACCTCACCCCTTGTCGATTGGCACTAATGACGGCGTGCTTCTGCGCAGCCCTGCTGCTGAACCCCGGGCTTCTGAGCCTGCAGGGTCAGAGCTCTCCCTAGAACGCAAACTTGCGAGATGAGCCGATAGCCCATCTCGCAAGTCTTATCTCCACCCAAAGTCTCAGCACAGACGCAAGTCTAGTGCGGCGTCGGAGACGACGAGACATCCACGACGGTGCCCGCATCGGCCCCCTCTTCTATCGCCGGCTGCGACGAGGAAGTGGGCGCCGGCAATTGCGGCGGCTTGAGATCCTGCGGCATAAACGTCTGACCGCGGAAGTAAGCGCCCTCGTTGACCAGCAGAGACTTGACCGTCAGGTCGCCCCACACACGCCCTGTATCCAGAATCTCGACACGGGTTGCCGTGACGTTGCCCTGAACAGCGCCTGCAACCGAGATGTTGCTGGCCTTGATCTCGGCCCGGATCTTGGCGCTCTCGCTCACCACCAGGTTACCGGTCAACTCGATCGAGCCTTCCACAATGCCATCCACCCGTAGACCGCCATCGCCCTGGATGTCGCCCCTGATGTGGGTGTTGGCTCCAATGGTGGACTCAATCGCTGAGGATGACGAACCGCGACCGGAACTCACCGGTCTCGATGCCGGGGCCCGCCCCACAGTCTTTTGCTTGCTCTTGCTTCCCAAAAATGACATAATGTTCCTCCTTGCACTCAGGTCTCTGACGAGTTATAGCGACGTGCGGCACCTGTATCCACCAAAGCGAACGCAGCCACTCCGCAGGAGAAAAAACTTGCGAGTTTTCACGCCGATGGAGCCGATCATAAAACAATCCCGCACAATGTCAACCAACAATCCAGCCAAAGCGGGCCTTCAGCAACCAGAGTGCGACCACCCACGCATTGCTGTGACCCCCAGCGTGAAACACGCCCCAAAGCTTAGCCGGACTCCATCCGTTTCCGGGCCAGAGCCAGCGCCTCTTGCTCATACTCGCTCAGGCTGTGCGACGATTTCCAGTTTTCCAACGGCTTGGCATAGAGCCGGACATCCTCCCCGGTATGCAGACCGGTCATCACCGCGCCGTGCCCCTCGACGTCCACCAGCGCGATCGAGAAGCTCTGATCGCCGCCGACACCCTCGAAGGCACTATACCTGATGGCGGCGATGCCCTGCACCGTGTGCGGGAGCACCCGCCGGATCGAGCCGATCGCCGATTCGGCGAACTGCAGCCGCTCGGCGTGTTGATCCAGCCGCCGCACCACCGGCAGCAGCGCCGCCTGATCCAGGCCCTTCTCCAGCGCCTCCGGGATTTTCAGCAATTCCTCGTAACGCGTTTGGAACACCGCTATACGCTTCTCAAGAGTGTAAATCCAGTAAACGCTCACAAAGAGCAAGATCGTGCTGGCAATCACCCAGGGAACCAGTAGTCCTTCCATATCCATTCCCTCCCTACATCCCTATAGCCTTCTCCCGGCCCAAAGCCTTTCCCCTACTCATCCAGGCTTTGGGCCGTTCTGCGCATCACATGCGGTCAAATCGGGAACCGCACAGCCCCCCTCCCCTATACAGACGTGGCGGTGCCACTTCTTCCCCGCCCCGCACACGCGCCACGGCCGCATCCCACCACCAACCAAACCGCAACCCGCGAGAACCGTGGCGTCTCCCCGTACAGACGGCCCGGGTCCGCCGCTTGCGGCGCGCAGTCTTCTGCCCCCCCCCCAGCACAATGCAGACTGCGACTACGGCACCACCTGCACCGGCCCGAGGATCAAGCGATCTCCGGTCATCGTGCCGTCTGCGCTGAACTGCGGAATCCGCCGGATGCTTCCCATCTCGTACATCCCTACTTCCAGCCAGTAGCTCCCCGCCGGCAGATCCTCGGGGAGCACGAGAGTGTACGGATCCACCACCGATTGACCCTCCAGCCACTTCGGAAACCACAGATACGACGGGAACGCACCGCCCAGCGGCGTGTAGTCGTGACCGAAGTGCACCTGCCCCTGTGCATCGATCAGGTGGATAAAGATAGTATAGCTGGTGCTGGGGCGCGCCAGAACCTGCCAGGTCAGCCGCAGGTGCAACGGCTCGCCTGCCGTCACCGTAAGCGGCTCCTCCCATATGCCGGCCCGCAGGCTCAGCCCGGCACTTGCCCGCGCAGCGGTCAGCGCCACCTCGTTCCCGATGTTGGCAAGGCCATTCGCGACCACTCGGGCCTCTCGTGCGGCGACCGGTGCCGCCACCACGCGCACCATGCCCAGATCCAGCGCCTCGGTCCCGTCGTCGAACGGCAACACACGGCTCTGCCCGGTCATCTGCACAAACGACAGCGCCAGCGGAGTGTCGCCGGGCGCAAGCCCGTAGGGAATCGCCACCTCATACGCTTCTACGATGATCTCGCCCGGGCGCCAGTCCGGTGTCAGGCGCCGGCTGTCAGTCGTCCACCGCTGCTCAATATCGCCCAAGCGGGCCATCGGCATCACAATCTCGCCCTCGGCGACGGCCACACGCGCATAGAGCGTCACCGGCACGTGACCGCCCTGGGCGACCTCAGTCGTGGGCAAATCGTACCCCACCAGCTGCAGCCGCTCATCGACCCAGACGTCATCCAGCGTCACCTGTGGCGAAACCGGTGCCATCGACGCCGTCTCTGCAGAGGCCGTCTCTGGAGAGGCCGGCTCCAACACCTGCCACAAATTGCCGTCCGGGCGCAACCGGAACCCCAACTCACGCACGTCGCGGCGGTAATTCGATAGGTAGACCGGGCCCTGCGCCAGGCTGCCAAAGACGCTGTCAACCCACGGCGTCACCCCGGTGACGTAGATGTGCCTCAGATCCTCCTCGGCAAACTCCAGCCCGTCAACCAGCGTGTAGTAGTAGTAGGGCGTCAGATGCTCCCAGTCCGACACAAACGTCGCGCCCTCGCCCCGGCCATCGAATCTCGCGTGCAGTGCCGCCACAAAGACATCGGCGTCATCCCACCCACGGAGCGAGATGCGCGGCAGCGTCCGAATCGTCCGCGCCCCCACCAACACCAGTGCCAACGCCGGCACAACCGCCGCCATCGATAGCCGGCCACCTCGAAACCAACCCTCTATACGTCGCAATCCGGGCCCAAAGGCTTTCCCCAGGCTTTGGGCCCTTCTTCGCGTCGGATTCTCATCACGCGTGGCGTGCATATGCACATCTGATCCACTTCGTAGAGACGACCCGGTACCGCCGCTTGCGGCGCGTCGTCTTCCGCAATACGCCAGGCGCCCCAGACTCCGGGAATTCCACACCGCCTTCGCCACCGCCAACACGCCCAGCCCCAGCGGCAACCCCATCGCGACAAACGCGTGCAGCAGATAGGCCATCACATCCTGCACCGAATTCATCGTGAAGATCAGGTGCCCGGCCAGGAAACCCACCCACAGTAGTCCCAGCCGCGGGCTCTCCACCAGCAGCCACACCAGCCCCAGCAGCACCAGCGCCAGCAAGATCCAACCGTACTGGAGCGCGGCTAGGCTCACGAAGACCTGCAGCCGGTCCGGCTGGTCGATCAGCCCGAAGTAGAAGAGATTCACCCGCAACCCCTGTGCCGTCGCGTGGCGCAGGAAACCATCCCACGTCGCCATATCGGTCGGCCCAAAGGGCACGTTGGGGCTCCGAAGCGGGAAGTACAGCCACGGCAGCAGCCCACTGAAGCCACAGAGCACGCCCAACAGCACCGTCTTCCACTGGAAGATGATCTTGGGCCGACAGAGGAGAATGAAGAACAGATAGGCCGGTAGCCCAAAGAGCGTGATCGGGTGGTGCGTCACCCCCACCCCCACCAGGAACGCCAAGAGATAGAGCCGCCAGTCGAGCCCGCGCGAGCGCGGGCCGCCGACGCCGTCGCGGCCGCCGTCCGCCCACCACGTCACCAACAGCCACAGGTGCGTCGCCGTCAGCGCCACACTGACAATGTGCGAGTTCGCGTGGATGCTCTGCTGCCACAGATCGACGCCGAAGCCCACCGCCAGCCCCGCCAGCACAGCGCAGAGCCCGTGAAGCCACGATCTCGGCTGGGCCCCGTCTTCGCTCTTCCCTCGACTCCGGTCTTCCGCGTAGGGTGAAGCCCCCTTCGAGGGCAGGTTGTCACTTCGCCCCTCCATCACAGCCAGCGCCATCAGCGTGACTCGGCTCGCCGTCCACGCCCCGGCGCACGCCGCCAGCAGGTTTGTGCGATATGCCACCGACCCAATCGCCACCACGCGCTGCCACACACCGGCCAGCAACGTGTAGAACGCATAACCCGGCGGGTGCGCGATACCCCACACGGCAGGGATGAACTGGTACTCCGAGGGATCACCGAAAACCGTGCCCGGCGCCAGCGTCGCCACGTAGACCGCGAGACAGATAGCGAACACCACCGACGCCAACACTCCCCGCCGGATTCGGTATTCCGGCGTGCCGGCAGGGCCAGCAAAGTACGAAGTCTCCATAGGCCCGCATTATAACACGGAGCCGCCCTGCCGAGAAACCTCACGACCGAAGACCCCCCACCCCTGAAACAGGGACCCCCTTTCTTTTCCCCCCCGCGGGGGGGAAAGCAGACGCGTGACCTCCGGCCCTCTCCTCTCCCAGGGGAGCTGGAAAGGGGTCTCCCCGCCGGGGAAGAGCAGAGACACCACCGCCTCAGTGCCCACACCT
>CAZEXX010000067.1:0-9545 GCA_964516885.1 uncultured Anaerolineales bacterium
AGAAAGCGGCCGAAGGCGTTGGCGTCGGTATGGGTGTTGGGGCAACGCTGGGCGTGAAAGGCTCCGCAAACTCGACCAGCGTCCGATATCCGAAGTACGCACCGGTCCCCAAGATGGTGAAGATGATCAGAACGCGGACCCAACGAAAGCTCCGTCGCTGTCTGAAGAGCTCTTTATCTGACTTTAGATACATAGTTCGTGTGGGTTAAGCTGTTAGCTCGACTGGTAGTTCGTGCATAATACTACAACATACCCGCGAAGGTGTACCAATCCCACGCTTCCTCAATCGCGGCGCGCGCGGAGACCACCGGGAAACCAAGCTCGCGAACGGCTTTGCTCCCATCAAAGTACATATCCCTGACACTCAAGTCAGCCTGAGCCGCGACAGCTGGATACGGGAACCCCAGGATGCGAGAGGCCAGCCACGTGACCTCAAGGGGCAGCTGAAGCATCGCCTTGGGGAGCGTGCACAGAGGTGCCCGCCCGCCGACAACAGACGCCGTGAGACGCAGAAGCGCAGTATGCTTGATATTCTCCCCGTTGAGGATATACCGCTCACCGGCTACGCCACGCTCCGCTGCCAACACGTGTCCGAGGCCGACCGCGCCGGCGGAAACGATCCCCATCCCGCCGGGAGGAGCTACCACGAACAGGCCACGTTTGACCAGACGCAGGATCTCGCCACCGACGAAGTTGACGTCCCGGCGCCCGATGACCGACGCGGGACTCACGCACAGGACGTCCTGTCCGGCAGCAACGGCCCTGGCCACGTCTGCTTCGACAAGGAGCTTGCTGTGGGCATAGTGAAAGCGCCCGGGCGGCCGATGGTAGCACGAGGACTCATCCAACCACTGCCCCGCGCAGACAGGAACGCCCAACGGCGCGACGGAACTGGTCACGACGACACGCCGCACACCGACGGCTCTGGCGGCAGCCAACACGTTGCGCGTGCCGGTCACATTGACCGCATAGAGCCTCTTGAGCGAGTTGCGCCAGTACTGCGAAATGGCCGCGGCGTGAAAGACCAACGTGCAGCCATCCATAGCCACTTGAAGAGAGCGCCTATCGAGGAGATCACCCATCGCAGCCTCATAGGAGAGCCCCTCCAGCGCATCGAGGCGGGACGTCGTACGGCGCAGCGCCCGAACGCTGTAGCCGCGAGCCAGCAAGGCCTCGGTGATGTTAGCGCCAACACAACCGGTCGCACCGGTGACGAGAGCACGCATTATCGCTAAGCCTGTGCCTCTGGGGTGCCGGCTAGCTCAAGAAGGCAGCCTGGTACCAAGCCCAGAAGCGCGCCAGACCCTCCTCGACCGTCACGCACGGATCGTAGCCAAGAAGCTCACGCGCCTTGGTCACATCGGCGTACGTCGTCTTGGGTTCGCTCGCCGGTGCTGGTGGGGTCTCCATCAGCGCCCGCTTACCCACCAACTGCTCGATGAGCTCGACGAAGTCGGCCATGCGCACCGGCTGTCCTCGGCCAAGATTGATCCGCTCGTATCCCAGGGGACGCTCGAGCGCAGCGATAACGCCCTTCACGATATCGCCGACATAGGTCCAGTCACGGAACATCTCGCCGGCGTCGAAGAGCTTGAAGACTTTGTCGTTGACGATACTGTCCGTGATGATGAAGGGCATCATATCCGGCCGACCGCGCTCGCCATAGACGCTGAAGAAGCGAACCGCGGTGAAGGACAGATCAAACAAGTTGTGGTAGGTATACCCCATCAGCTCGCCCGCGATCTTGGAAGCAGGATAGGACGCCAGCGGCTTGCCAAGGGGATCATCTTCTCGGAAGGGAAGTTGTTTCGTGGCTCCGTACACTGACGATGTGGACGCGAACACTACATGGGGAACACCGTTGTTGCGGGCCGCCTCCAGCACGTTGACCGTGCCGCGTATGTTGACATCCGTGTAAAGGGGCGCACGCGGAATCGAGTAGCGAACACCGGCCATCGCGGCAAGATGAGCCACTGCATCGAATCGGCCCGCTCCGAAGACCGCGTTGACCCCGGCCTCGTCACGCAGATCGACCTCGTGCATTTCGAACCGCTCAAAGGCCGAGAGCACCGCAGCATTGGCCCGCTTGCGCGCCGGATCGTAGTAGTCGTTGAAATTATCGAGCCCCGCCACTGTATGGCCCTGTTTCAGCAAAGTCTCAGCCAGGTTGCTGCCGATGAACCCGGCCGCGCCTGTTACCAACACCCGCATCACTGCCCTCCTTCTATGCCAAAGAACCTGCGATCCCCAGGGTTCGCGCCGTCGGATACATGGATATCCTGAACATTCAACTGCAAGTTGATCCGGCCGTTCCACTCGTTCAACTCTAGCCGGTAAGCAAGATCGATCCGCGACGAGACACGGCCGATCCAGTATCCCTGACGGAACGCAATGGCATCCCAAGACCGACCGGACGCATCCGCTACATAGAGCTTCAGATGGCGACCTTCCACGCCGACAGCACGCGCGCTGAGTACACGAACGCGCCGGCTGACGAAGACCGGGACGGCATTGCCGAAGCCGAAAGGCTGCAACTGCTCAAGTTGGTTGTAGAGCTCCCACGACAGGTCCGCCAGCGGCACTTCGGCATCAATTGACAGCGTCGGAACCAGGACAAGATCCCCCAGCTGCGCCTCCGCCAACTCCACGAGGCGTGCTTGCAGATCCTTAAGCCTTGAGGTCTGCACCGTGAAACCCGCCGCAGCAGCGTGTCCACCGTGGCGCTCAAGAAGTCCTTCAAACGTGTCGAGCGCCTCAGTGATATTGAACTCCGGGATAGACCGCGCAGAGCCTTTGCTGTAGTCGTCCTGTATGGAGACCACGACGGCGGGTCTGTAGTATTCATCCACCAACCGGCTGGCTGCCAGCCCGACAACGCCCGAGGGGAAGCTGTCCGACGCCGCAAAGATCAACGCAGGCAGAAAATCGTGGGCCACTACGATATCACGCGCACCTTCGTGCACCTCGGTCGTGATCTCGCGACGCAACTGGTTCAGCTTGTCGAGTTCCTGTGCCAACGGTAGGGCCGAGGCCATATCAGGCGCGAGCAGCAGATCCAATGCGATGCTCGCTTCGCCGATCCGACCGGCCGAGTTCAAGCGCGGCGCGAGAACGAAACCGATGGTCTTGGTGGTGACCTTTCCGGGATCGGCCCCGGCGATACGCAGCAACGCGCTCAGGCCCGGGCGGTGGCCGGAGTTGATCTTGCGCAGGCCCCGGGACACAAGTGCATGGTTCTCACCTCTCAACGGAACCATATCCGCGACGGTGCCTAGAGCGACGAACTCAAGCAGGGCGTCGTCCGAGAACTCACTCTGCGTCGTAGGCAGAGGCGCATCCTGGTTAGCAGCAATCAGGGCCTGCGCCAACTTAAACGCGACGCCGACACCGGCCAGCTCTGCAAAGGGGTACGAACTGCCCGGCCGCTTGGGATTGATCAGCGCATTCGCCAGCGGGATCGTGCTTCCGAGCTGATGGTGATCTGTGACGACGACGCGCATCCCCAGGTCACGTGCCAACGCAATCTCATCGACTGAGCGGGTACCGCAGTCAACGGTGATCAACAGCGCCGTGCCAAGCTGAGCCAGGGTGCGTATAGCCTCGGGATTCAGCCCGTAGCCCTCATCCTGCCGGCTCGGGATATAGGGCTCGACATAGGCCCCCAGCGTCTGTAGAGTCTCAACCAACAGAGCGACAGCCGTGACCCCATCGACATCGTAGTCGCCATAGATGACAATATGCTGTTTCTCAGCAATCGCGTGGCGGACAATGGCGACGGCCTCTGCCATGTCCTCCAACTCCAGCGGATCGCCGAGGGGAGCCTCGCGACCAAGGTAGGCATCAGCCTCTCGCGGCAGCCGCACACCGCGATTGTAGAGCACCTGTGCCGCCGCCGGGTGCATGTGCGGCAGGCCGCTGATGAAGTCGGCGGGCGCTGGCGTCGCGATCCGCCACCGCTTGCTACCCAGGGAATCGAGTGTCATATGCACTACCTCTGCCGATGTCAACATACTAGAAGCCCCGCCCTGTGGTCGTCACGCCAAGGAAACGGAGCAATCCGACGTACCAGTGCAGCACGCCAGTATACCACGCCGCATAGGGCAAGCAAAAAGCGGCTTCCATAAAGGAAGCCGCTCTCGTTCAGCCTCAGCTAGAACTCTGCGAAACACCTGACCTCAAGGGAATCGCGTCGTTGATCAGATTTCAGCCCAAACGCCTGGCCGAGTGGGAGTCCTGAATACCCAACCGGGCACCCCACGCCTTGACCGCCCACCGCGAACACTCAAACGCGGAACTGGAACTGCGCTGAAGGGATCTTGCGCTACGCCGCGGGTTTCTCGATCCATCCCTGGTTGACGCAGAAATCCGTCACGACAGGAACGGTGATCCAGTTACCTTGGTAGGACTGAATCGCCAGGTAGATAACATAGACCAGCAGAGCCAAGCCGGTGAAGCAGCCAACCACAACGGCCGAAAGTATCGCCGAGATCGAGTAGCCAACCACGCTGACAACCAAAGCCTGAATGGCATTGTACTTGATGAACGGGCGTACCTTCTTGTCCTCGAGCAACAGCACAATGATCGGAACGATGGGCGAGAAAATCCAGGACAGCAATGCCCAGAGCTTGTCGTCGTCGGTGATCCCTACCACGGGTTGCGGATTCATGTCTGCCATAGTGCTCTCTCCTTTAGCTAAATGGGGCTATTGGGTACCAGGTAAGTAGGTTGGTCAGGCTTCGAACCCTATTGTAGAAGCAATGAAAGGAGAAGTCAAGCATACCGCCAGGCAAACTAGGCCTGGAGCACGGCTGCCCCTGGAAGGCTCCTGCGGTATAATGCCTCTATGAGATTACCTGACACAAGCACGGAGAGACCCAGTGGGGCAAGCGCCGGCGCCGTCGTCGTCGGGCTGAGCGGCGGCGTTGACAGCGCAGTGGCCGCGGCACTGCTCTTGGAGCAAGGGTACAACGTACACGCCGTTGCCCTTGAGACGTGGCGAGCATCTGCCGACTCTACGGAAACGCTCACACCTGCAGCAGAGGTCGCCGACCACCTGGGCATCCCGCTGGTTGTGCGTGACCTGAAGGATACCTTTTACCGCCGCATCGTCACACCGTTTCTCGACGACTACACGCGCGGACAGACGCCCAACCCCTGCGTGTTCTGCAATCCCACGCTCAAATTCGCAACACTGGTGGAGGAGTCGGACCGGCTCCACGCACTGTGGATCGCCACCGGGCACTATGCCCGCGTGATCCGCACCGAGGACGGCATGGCTCACCTGCTCAGGGGCTTGGCGTCAGCCAAAGATCAGAGTTATGCCCTTTACCGGCTGACACAGGGCCATCTGCTGCGACTGCTGTTGCCCTTGGGCAATCTTGAGAGCAAGGCGCGTGTGCGGGAGATTGCCCGGCGCCATGGCTTGCCCAGCGCGGAAGCCGGCGACAGCCAGGACCTCTGCTTTGCCGTCGGCACCAGCTACCAGGAGCTGATGGCCACACTGCGACCCGCCGCACTGCAGCCCGGTCCGATCTACGATGAGAGCGGCAACCACCTGGGAGACCACGATGGACTACCCTTCTACACCGTCGGGCAGCGGAGTGGTCTGGGGATCGCGGCGCCGCAGCGGCTCTACGTCCTGCAACTGGATCCGGACGAGAACGCCATCACCGTCGGGCCGAGATCCAGTCTGGCCAAAGAGACGTGCGTCATCGAGGACGTCACATTCATTGCTGGACGTGCGCCCGGTCGCACGTTCGAGGCCTTGGCACGGATTCGCTATCGAGCACCGCTGACACCGGCCTCTGTCACTCTCAGGGACGAATATACCGCCGAAGTCGCATTTCATACACCGCAGTATGGGGTTGCTCCCGGGCAATCACTCGTGCTCTACGACAATGAAGAAACGCTGGGGGGCGGTGTCATCGCGATATAGTCGCGCCGTGGCGTAGCCTCAGTCCACACTAAGGAGATTCAGCATGCCGGTATTCTTTGACGTTGAAACCCAGAACACCTTCCAGGAAGTGGGAGGACGCTACCCCGAGCGCTTGAAAATCTCCGTGGCCGTCACCTTCGATACGGCTGACAACGCCTTCCACCGTTACCTGGAAGCCGATGCCGCACAGCTGGCCCAGGACCTTGGCCAGGCAGATCTGGTCGTCGGCTACAACCTGTACGGCTTCGACTACCCGGTGCTCCAGCAGTACAGCCGGGACGTCGAACTCGCCGAGCTCCCCACCGTGGACATGATGGTCGAGATTCAGAAGCGGCTGGGATTCCGATTGAAGCTTGATTCGATCGCCACCGCCACCCTACAGGTCAGCAAGAGTGCTGATGGCCTGCAGGCTGTGCGCTGGTGGCGTGAGGGGCGCGTCGAGGAGATCTTGGAATACTGCCAGCAGGACGTCGAGGTGACGCGCCGGATCTACGAATTCGGCAAGCAGTTCCGCTACATCCAGTATTACGATCGCCAGTACCGCATCAAGAGGGTGGCAGTCGCCTGGTGACGAGGGCGTGCCGGCACGGAGTCCTTTGAGCTTCTCTTGATAGCGAAGCTGCTACCTCGGGAATGGCCTGCTATCCGCTGGTGCGCCGGTGTCCCCCATTGAGCACGCAGTCTGAGCCCGTTGAACTCCAGTGAACCACGAAGGCGTCTGTGGACGGAAGAGAGCCGCACTGGGGTGCGGCGGTCCCAAGGGTAGGCTGAAGTCCAGCGATACAACGAAGGCGTCTGAGGACCGAAGGCATTCTGATGCCGGCATCTCGCCGGCTCCTGCTGTAGGCGCAAAGATGCGGGCGAGACGCCCGGTCCACAGAGATCCGCTATTCTCGGAACAACCTACTCTGCTCGCACTGCATTTTCGTCCAGTGTGGTGTGCCCAAGCGAACGTGGAGTCTGCGTCACACAGGCCGCCAGCACGTCCTGCGGGCTGACAACGTAGGCCTCCGGGATTGGCACAAGCGATCCCTGATCGGCCCGTGATGCGTTGCCAGGTACTTCTACGGCCAACGCGACTATGTGTCCTTCGACAAGCTCAGGGCAGGCTCCCTCGGCAAGCTCCAGTGCCCGCACCGCGTAGCAGCCCATTGAACCGCAACAGACTTGTTCCGGCACCGGCATCCCCGTAACAGAATCCACCTCAAGACGAAACGCCTTCAGGGCACTGGCCAGCCCAAGCCCGGTCGCTTTGCCCAGAGCCTCCATAAAGGTCCACATCGAGAGTAGTGGTTCCGGACGCGCACCCTCGGCAAGGCCGTCGAAGATGTGACGCTGATCGGCCGTTAAGAGCAGTGAGGCAAGCCTGTTCATTCCGGTAATCGAACGCGCCATCTCCACATCCACACCAACCGCCAGACCACTCCCAACCAAACAAAGTACCAGCGCGTCTGTGTGCGCGAGGTTGAACTGCAACCACCCGTGCTCAGAGTCTCTCAAGCAGGGCTTGCCATGCGCCTCTTGGGTCAGCTGGAGCCGATCCGGCGCCACGTCAATATAGCGGCTCAGGATCCAACGCAGCACAGCGCGACCCACTGTGAACCGCTCTCGTGGCTCCGGAAACTTATACCGAGCAGCTCGCGCAGCCTCGGAATCAGATAGCAGCGTGGCAAGCGAGTCCTGCATCCCTGCGAAATCGCTATGGCGAGCGCGCCAAAGATGCAACGTCGGAGGAGCTATTTGGACTGTGGCGAGGGCCGCGCCCTGTGCAACCATGACGGCGCAGCAGCTACCCGCGACCGAGGTAGCGTTGGTAACTCGCAGCCAGCTCACGGGGCTGGTTGACATAGAGCTGGGTATACCCGCACTCCGCGCATACCCAGGCCTTTAACGGATAGTGTCGCACCCCTCTGAGCGATATCCCGGGCTGCTCGTAGATACGGATCGACAGGTTGTTGGTCTCCACAGCGTCGGCATTGGGAATGATCTGCGTCGACTGGCAGTTGGGGCACGTCTTCTTCATCATACGACACCTCCTAGTGGTACTTACCTACACTGCGATCGGCCGCCAATTCTGAAGGGTCGCCGGCAGCTGCACTCCCTGGATCCGTAGGCTCTGAACCCGGTAGTGAAACGCCGCGCCGTCCATTATCTGGCCGGCAACGTCAGCGACACTCCGGTTGGCAGGATCCTCCAGATAGGTTCCCCGCACCCAATCATTGAAGGCCCCCATCGCCGGGCCACACCAGATCTGGTAGTCCAGCTCACGGCCTGTCTCGCCTTTTGTGCCCCAGCGTGTTGCCAATCCCAGGTACCAGCGGAAGACCAGGGCCATCTTGCGCTTGGGATTCTCTTGCGCCCGGATGATCTGGGCCGGGTCACGCTCACTGAAGAATGCCTCACACGAGTCCCAGACATCCTCAACCGGACTCTGGAGGATCTGCCGCTCCAGCTTGCGCCGCTCAGCTTCAGGGATCGCCTCCAGTGAATCGTAGGTCTGGTAGACCTCGTACAGCTTGCGCGCCCGCAGCCCGAACATCGTGCCGCGCTTGAGCACCTGGACGTTGACGCCCATCTCAAACATATCGGCCGCGGGCGCCATCATCACGTCCGCCATACCGGCCTGAGCCAACAGACGCTTCACGTGATCCGACGTGCCGGCCTCCACACAGCCGTGGTTCACCGATCCTGTCACGACATAGGCGGCGCCCATCATAAAGGCGCCCAGCGCCGAGAGTGGCGTGCCGATGCCCCCGCCCGCACCGATCCGCACCGGAACCCGGTATTGGCGTTCTGCCTGAATCTCATCGCGCAACGCGGCCATTGACGGCAGCAAGCAGACCAGCGGCCGGTTATCCGTATGTCCTCCGGAGTCCGCCTCCACGGTGATATCGTCGGCCATGGGGACCCGCTGCGCCAGGGTCGCCTGCTGCTGCGTGATGACTCCCTGGGCAACCAGCGGGCCAAGGAGTTTCTCCGGCGCGGGATGCAGGAACTGCGTGGCCACCTCACGTCGCGACAGCTTGGCGATCACCCGATTCCGCACCTGAATCACACCCGAGGCGTCCACGCTCAATCCTGCCGCACGATAAGCGACCAGATAGGGTGTGAGGGACAAATACGCCGAGGCCTCGACCACGTGCACCCCGTGCTCAAGATAGAGCTCAACAGCGCGGCGCTCCAGCGCCGGCTCGTGTGGGCTGTGGATGAGGTTGAAGGCGTAGGGGCACGTCTGAGACGTGCCCCTACCTTGCGCAGCCTGAACGCGCCGGATCGCCTCCTCCAGACGGCGCGGCGGACATCCCCCCGCACCAAAGGCACCCAGCATCCCCGCCCGGCCCAGCGCAATCACCATCTCCTCGCTGGAGATGCCGTTAGCCATCGAGCCTCCCATATAGGCGGCCTCAAGGCCATAGGTCGCCAGGAAGGCCGGATCTCCAAGGGAGCATCGTGTCACACTATCCCCGGTAGCCACAACCGGCAGGCCGCCGTTACCGGCTGGTCCAAGCTCCCCGGCGTTCGTCACACCCACGCTACGCCCGTTCTGAACGACAAAAAGCGGGGCGTCCAGCCGTCTGAGGCAGGCCAGCGCATCATCAGGCTCATAGGC
>CAZEXX010000067.1:9645-15059 GCA_964516885.1 uncultured Anaerolineales bacterium
CCACAACTTGGCGTGTGACACCATTGGCAAACTGCGGGTACCTCCACCGCGCGTACCCTACCATCGCCTGGAAAGCAGCTTCGACCCCCAGAGATCCCGGCATAACCGGGTCCTGGTAGAAGTGGGCCTGGAAGAACCAGTCCGATGGCGAGATCCGCCCCTCGGTAGAGAGGTTCGCGTACCCGCTCTGGCCCGCAGGTTCTGAAATCTGCACCTCTGTGACCTGCTGGAGCTGCACCGGCACCGTCCTGCGATCCACCGACAGGTCCATGCCCGCCTCCGCGGCGGCCGGCACGGTGCCGGACGCCGCGGAGGCGAGTGGCCCCAACCCGGATTGCCGAGTCAGCGACTTCTTGGAAAAATACCCGAAAGAAGACCATCCTTCGTAGAAGACCTTGCCCTCGCACGACAGCGTGAACGCATACGTCTGGATGATTGCACCCTGACCACGGGTCGAGGAGAGCAGCTGCACCTCGTCGCACACGGTTCTGCCCCGCAGATCCAATTCAGCCAGGACCCGCCCACGCCCGTCCAGATTGCGGAAATAAAGATCAGCATCCGGATCCAGGAATGACGATCGCAGGTAGGCCGACAAAAAGCCACACGGCTGCATCGCCATCTCCATCAACACGATATTGGGCGGCAGTCCCGGGTACCCGGCGCCCTCGTAGAACCAGGCATCGGCCGGTATGTCAAACTCACTTCGGAGTGTTGCGGGCGGAGCCACGGTCCCCGGCTCCCCCTCGATCTCCATCACGCGGCTCATCATCAGCAGATCGCCGTTGGGGATTCTGGACAGGCGTCGCCCTCGATAGATCTCAAAGTCAGGGCCAAAGCACACCGTGACGTCGCCGGAGGCAAACTCTCGGACAGCGCCCTCATCGAAAAGAGGTGTCAAGGGTTGGAACGTGTGAACGTTGGAACGTTGGAGCGTTGGAGTAGACACCAGGAGAGCATCTGCCGTCTCTCCTGACGGGGGGGCCCCTGCGAGAAGCCGCCTACCGGCAACGATCTGCAGGCCAATCAGCGAGCCTGCCCGGACCTGAGCGTCATTGCGTGTCTGAAGGAAGGCATTGTGCACCTGAGCGGCGCCCTGCCGATGCGGCAGCAGGTGACCTGCGTACAGATCGATCAGCCCTTCGGATCGCGACGCGGCACCGACCAACCCAGGGCGGCCTGCTCCCACGGGCTGCAGCGTACTGCGGGCGGTGACGGCGGGAGCGGCGGCACCCTCCGCAACCGGCGCCCGCTCGCTGGCCCGCTCCCGGACCGGCATCGGGCCGGCAGAGACGTGCGCAACCAGCGCCGGCGTCGGAACCGCCCCTTCCGGAGTGCGAGAGATCGGCATACTGTGGAGCGTGGCAGCCTGCACCGTGGGCTTCGCCGTAATCTGCAGCGGCTGGCGGAGCGGCTTGGTATGGAGCGCCGATAGATCCATAGGCACCCGGTGCGCCACGAGCGCCGCCAGGGCACGGATCACCCCGTCCAGATCATCTCCCGGAGATGGATTGAGCGCTACGACCATATGGGGCTTACCGCGCAGGATACGGCGGATCCGCCGGGTGCACGTGGCCAGTGGCCCCAGCTCCACGAAAATGCGGGCGCCCTCATCATAGACGTGCGACACCAACCTGGGAAAGTCCACCAGCTGGCAGCACATCGTTGCCAGCGCGTCGGCCAATCCGGCCTCATCCAACTCAAGCTTATCGTAAGTCGACGTCGAGTAGAAGGCCATCTCGGGCCGCGCGACCACAGGATGTGTGTAGAGATCAACCAGCGCATCATGCGCCCCACGGATTGCCTCGTTGTGGATAGCAACGCTTGCAGGCACCGGCAGAGCGTGACAGTCCAGGGCAGTAATCACACGGCGGCATCCGGCCTCATCGCCGGCGATCACCACTTCGTTGACCAAGTTGATAAAGGTGACAAAGACCTTGGGTTCCTGCGCCACAGCCTCTCGCACGCGGTCGACCTTGGCTTTGAGCAGATAGGTCGACCAATTGACATCCTCATCAGGATCCAGCCCCCAGTATGCCTTCACCGTGGTTCGCGGGCCTGAAATCATCGTCGAGAAGAGCGGCGATGTGTGCAGGGCACGGCCGCCGGCATTGACATCTCGCCACACACCGGTGGCCCAGAACATTGTACCCTCTCCCATGCTATAGCCCATTGCCGCACGAGGGTCCACGCCAAACAGCTCCTGCAGAATCAAGGTATGAGTGATCGCCACTGAGGATCCCGACCCACTCATCGCCACCGGGTTATCCTGAAGGCGCGCCAAGCACGCAGCAAGATCCTCCTTGGTCAATGGCATACGACTGCGAGGATACAGCCACTCCTCGGCGAGCAGAACGCCCGGATCAGAGGTGAGTTCCGCGAGGCGCTTGTGTAACCACGGGAAGTGCTGGAACAGATCCCGCCCCAGGCCGATGTAGGAGTTGAAGACCCCCGGATAGACAAAGGTGACGCCGTGCGCACCGAGTGGCGTCGTTGTGAAGCAGCTGCCCCGAGGCGTTTGCCACTCTTTCCCCACATCGAATGCCCGAGCCACACCCTCGACAGCAAAGCCAAGCTCCTTGAGGAGTTCCTCCCGATCCCGCCCCACAATGGACAAGGCGTAGGGCGCATCGTCACCAGCGGCAGCCGTCCGGCAGGCGACTGCGGATAGGATTGCCATAGACGTGGTCGTGTCTTCGAGCTGGGCTTGCAGCATCTCCACGTCGGCAAGCAACGCATCTCGACTGTTACCGACAACAGGGAAGAGGTAGGAACGACGCGCAATCAGATCGGGGCGGAAGGCCGGAGCCGGCTGACGCACCAGCGGCTCAGATAAGAAGACATGTCCTATCCCTCCGGCGGTTGGGAACGCCACGTGGGCAATCCGTCGATGCTCGACGCCGTCAGAGAACCAGGGGCGCGCGTCCGGAACTGTGTAGAAGGGCGTGCCGTGCCAGGCGATGTCACGGTCAAAAGCCGATAGCACCGGTTCCGCCGGCAGCACCGGTTCCGCCGGCAGCGTCGGCACCAGCATTCGCCGGTGCACACAGAGCGCAGCCTTGATCAGGGCGATCATCGCCGCACCACGAGCGTCGCCGGCATCCAGGCTACCCACTGCACACATGAGCTCAGAGGTACCGGTGCTGTACGCTCGGACGAGCGCGTCGGCCGGAGGCCAGCGGGTTGTCTCGAGATAGTCAACGTCGCTGAGCGCAAGCTGGGCCACCTCCATAGCTTCACGCAGCACGATACCGCTGTCGAATTCGGAGTCTGTCGCGACGGACTCGACCACGGCATAGGCCTGTGCCTGAAGCTCGGGTTCTCCACCGGATACCAACAGCGCAGCACTCGGGAGCAAGTTACGCTGCGTTCCCGAGCTTCCTGTTCCCAGGCTGACAACCAGCGCCAGATCGACCGAGTCCTCCGACAACCAACGGGAAACAATCGTGAACGCCCCTACCAGGTCGTCAGCGACCACGCCGGCGGTGGGTACTTGCTTCGCACACCCCCCGATCTCGTCGGCCACGGCCCGGGCGAGCGCCCCGAACTGATCATCGCCACATACCACGGTGCCGACACGCAAGTCCTGCCCCACGTCCGGTAGGTGCTGCGCCATCAGTCTGCCGGCGAGCTGCTCCGGTGCCATCGGGGTACCGGACGTCTCATTCAGGCCTCGCCCACCCCTATAGATGGTGCGCTCGAATGCGTCGAGATCGCCCTCACCGACAGCACAGGCCATCCCAACAATACATAGTTTCGCCATAGCTCCCCCTAGCGCACCGGTGCCCCGAACGCGCTGGCATCGCCGAACGCTCTAGCGTTCGCAGACGCCTTAGAGTTCGCCGTTTCCAACCGGTTCTGCGTGAAGAGCTGATTCAGGCGCTCGCTCAGCGTAATCTCGGCGCCCCTGACTTCCATACAAAGACGGCCCGTCTCATCAACCGTGGACACGTCAGCGACCAGGCTTCGCGCCGTGCACGAGCGCACCTGCATCGTGGCATAGGTCACCATACCAAATCGGATTGGCTGGTAGATGATGCCTCCCTTGATCTGCAGGGGCAGACCCGCATGCCCAACATACCGGTGCGCCCAGACCAGCAGGCTCTGCAGCTGCACATCGACGGCGAAGGGATTGAAAGTCTGAACGGGAAATTGGCCCTGCATGTCGCGGGAGAGCCACGGCTGACGACAGCGCATCGTCAGTCCGCGTTCGTTTATGTCCAGGATGGACTCAATGCCCTGCAAACTGGGGCCGTGGAATAGGATGGAGTCACGGTAGAGAGCGGCGCCGTCCATCGCGTTGGCCCCGACGACGGGCACAGACGCGAATGCAGCAGGCAATGGCAACCCCACCGTCACCCGCGCACGGTAGTGATAACGTGGGCGCCCCTGACGGGTCTGGCTTGAGATGAGCGCGTCATAGACCATCCCGTCGCCATCTGCACCCGGCTGACCGTCGAGTTCCAGAACGTACGCATCCGCAAGATCGCCATCAAAGACGATCCCCTTCAGGGCTCGATAGTCGTCCATCCTCAGGAATTGGTAGCCCGGGTTGAGCTGCTCACAGGCATTGATCATCCAGCCGATCGCGCATACGGTCGGCAGCACGGCTGAGCCACCGATCACATGGTCTTGCAGGAAGGGGTTCGCCTCCAGTGTCAAATGCCGGCGAATGCGGTAGGACTGTGCCGGCCCGGCTTTACCCAGCGGGGGAACCATCGCGCCGCCGACAACGACCTGACTGACAGACGCGTCAAACCCGGGAAGAGAGTCACTCAGCAGATCTGCCAGCAACGTCGTGCCCACATCGATGGGGATCACCTCCACGTTGCGGGCGGCAAGCTGTTTTCGAAGCGCCGGTGTCACCATACCGCCGTCCCACGGCCCCCAATCCATAGCAAGGACGCGACAGTGCGGCGCCTGGCGCCTGACCCAATGCGCGGCCTTGTTCAGAATCTCGTTGGCCACCGCATAGTCTGCCTGGCCCACGTTGCCGTAGAACCCCGCCACGGACGAGAAAAGCACGAGCATATCCAGCCGCTCGGCGGGCACACACGCCAGAAGGTTCAGCAGCCCGTCGACCTTCACCGAGACGACCCGATCGAAGTCCGAGACAGCCTTGTCCTGCACCAGCTTATCCGCCAACACACCAGCACCGTGGAGGATGCCGGTGACGGCACCGAAGCGCGGCTCCGCTGCAGCAACAGCGCCTCGGAGGTCATCGAGGTTGGTGACGTCAGTCGCGATATACATGGCTTCGCCACCGGCCTCATCCACGGCGTGCAGCGTGGTCGCGATCTCGCGACGCGAGAGGACTTGGCGCACCGTCGACTTCAGCACGCGCGGCGTCGGACGTTCACCCATCGACTTGAGATGTGCCATCGCACCCTGCATAAGGTCGGCGTCACTCGCCTTCC
>CAZEXX010000068.1:0-15040 GCA_964516885.1 uncultured Anaerolineales bacterium
GATACCATGATACTCACATCATCGGTGTCACGCTGTCGCGCGTTTTCAGCGACGTCGGTGTGATCAACGATCTTCTTTCACAGGGCTTGATCAGCATCATTGGCGACCTGCTAACGCTGGTGGGCATTGTGGTGGTGATGGTCTCGATGAGTCCCCGTCTGGCGTTGCTGAGTTTCAGTGTGATGCCCCTGATGGTGCTGGCTACGTCAATCTACGCGCGTCACGCCAAGAAGGCCTACCGCCGGATGCGGGCGACAGTCGCAGAGGTCGTCGGTGATCTGGCTGAAGATCTGGCCGGCATGCGCGTGATCCAGGCCTTCGCGCAGGAGGGTACAACGCAGGAGCGTTTCGCCGAGGTCAACCTGGCGAACCGAGACGCACATATCAATGCCACCTCGCTCTCCTTTGCTTTCATGCCTGTGGTGCAGTTCCTCAGCACGTTAGCGATGGTGGTTGTGTTGTGGTTTGGGGGACGGTCGGTCGCGCAAGACACCCTGACCTTGGGTGTCGTTATCGCCTTTCTCTCGTACGTCACACGGTTCTTCCGGCCTATTCAGGAGCTCAGCCAGCTCTACACGACGATGCAGTCGGCGATGGCCGGCGGCGAACGGGTGCTGCATTTGCTCGACACCGAGTCCGCCGTCCCGGATCGGGCCGGCGCAAAGCCGATGCCGCTGATTGAGGGGCGTATAGAGCTTCGCGATGTAACGTTTGCTTACCGGGGTGATGAGGTTGTGCTGCGGGACGTCAATCTGAAGATTGCACAGGGACAGACCGTTGCGTTGGTTGGGCCGACCGGTGCGGGCAAGACCTCAATCTCCAATCTCATCGCGCGCTTCTACGATGTCACCGAAGGAGCTGTCCTGATTGACGGGATTGACGTCCGCGATGTGGCGCAGAGATCGCTGAGGCGGCAAATGGGCATTGTGCCCCAGGATCCCTTCCTCTTCTCCGGGACGATCACAGACAACATTCGTTTCGGTGATCCTGATGCAGCGGACGAGGATGTTGAGGCCGCTGCTCGGTTGGCCAATGCGCACGAGTTCATCATGCACACGCCTGAGGGGTATGGGACTCAGATTCAGGAAGGCGGCGTGAACTTCTCCGTGGGCCAGCGCCAACTGCTGAGTATTGCGCGTGCAGTCTTGGCAGATCCGCGTATCCTAATCCTGGATGAGGCCACATCCAGTGTGGACACAGTGACCGAGTCGATGATTCAGGATGCGCTGGACCGGCTCCTGGCGGGCCGAACCGCTGTGGTGATTGCACACCGTTTGAGCACCATTCGTGGTGCTGACATGATCTGTGTCATCGATGATGGTCGTATCGTTGAGCAAGGATCTCACGAAGAGTTGTTTGTTCAGGCTGGGCTGTACCGCGAGCTCTACGAACGGCAGTTTGTGGATGCTTTGGAGGCATAGCTTCAGCCAATGCTTCTTGCCAGCGACGTGGGATAGGGTTAACTACAAGGCCTATGGGCCAGAATAGCGAAGGTTGCTTATGAAAACATTGAAATTCCTATTTGGATATGCTAAGAACTACAGGGCGGCACTTGTTGTCACGGTTGTCAGCATGTTCCTGCTGACCGCAGTGCAGCTCTATGAGCCTCAGATCATCAAGAACATGGTGGCACTCATTCAGGACCCGCAGGATCTCCAGACCTCTCTGGATGTGATCGGCCGGCTCGCGCTACTGGCCTTGGCTCTCTATATCGCGCGGGCCGGGCTCCAATTCGTGCGGAGCTATATGGCGCATGTCGCCGGATGGGGGGTGGTGGCCGATTCACGCAGGGATATCTACCGACACCTTCAGCGTCTCTCACTGCGTTTCTATGAGGATCGGAAGATCGGCGATCTGATGTCCCGTATGGTGAACGACTCGGACATGTTTGAGACGCTAATTGCTCACGCGATTCCTGACACTATTGTCAACGTGCTTATGTTCGTCGGCGTTGCCGTGATCCTGGTTGACATGAGCCCGCAGCTGACGCTGCTGAGTCTGGTGCCGATTCCGATGATCGTCTTTGCGGCCCGCGGGTTCACGAACTATGTGCGACCGGCTTTCCGCGAGCGCCAGAAGGAGCTGGGTGATCTCAACGCCACGCTTAATGAAAATCTCTCCGGCATTCGCGAGATCAAGGCCTTCACGCGGGAGGAGATCGAGGCGCAGCGCATCGGTGGTCACATTATGAGGTACCGCGACTCCATGCTCAAAGCGCTGCGGTTGATGGCGACATTCCGTCCCTTCGTGGGGTTCTCCTCATCGCTGGGCACGATTGCGCTCATCTACTTCGGCGGACGGTTGGTCCTGAATCAGATGCTGCCGTTGGAGGATCTGGTTGCGTTCTTCCTCTATCTCAGCACCTTCTACCAGCCGGTGCGCATGTTGAGCGGCGTCTGGGAGAACGTTCAGCATGCCATGGCCGGCGCCGAGCGTGTCTCGGAGCTGCTTGATGAGAAACCTGGGGTGGTGGAAAGGCCTGATGCCATCGTGCTGCCTGCGCGCGCCACGGGGGAGCTCATCCTGACCGACGTGAGCTTCCACTATATTGAGGACCAGCCAGTGCTGGAGGATATCAATCTCCGTATACCCTCGGGCCATGTTGTCGCTCTGGTGGGGCCCACCGGCGTTGGCAAGAGCACGTTGGTCAGCCTGATCCCGCGGTTCTACGATGTTCAAACGGGATCGATCACCCTTGACGGGCACGACATCCGCGACCTGGCGCTGAACAGCCTGCGCCGGCAGACCAGCATCGTCCTGCAGGATGTCTTCCTCTTCCACGGTACGGCACGTGAGAATATCCTGTTTGGGAAACCTGATGCGACCGAGGAGGAGATGATCGAAGCTGCCAAGGTCGCCAATGCTCACGAGTTCATCCAGAACCTCTCGGACGGTTACGAGACGATTATCGGTGAGCGTGGCGTGAAGCTTTCGGGTGGCCAGAAGCAGCGCTTGGCCATCGCCCGTGCTGTGCTGAAGGATGCGCCGATCCTGATCCTGGATGAGGCGACCTCATCCGTGGATACGCAGACCGAGATGCTGATTCAGCAGGCACTGGAGCGCTTGATGGTAGGACGTACGACGATCATCATTGCACATCGCTTGTCCACAATCAGAAGTGCGGATGAAATTGTTGTGCTCGAAGGTAGCCACATCACGCAGGTGGGTACGCACGAGGAGTTGATGGCTCAGGAAGGGCTGTATCGGCAGCTGAACGAGGTTCAGAGCGACACGGAGCCTCGCTATATCGTGGTTCGTGAGGAACGGCGGCTGGCTATGCAGGCACAAACCTGATCTATGTAACGGGCTGAGGTGCGCTCCGGGATGGACGGTGTGCTTCGGGGGCTTGATGACCCCGGCGACCATCACATTAGCGCAATGTGGGAGCGCACACTTTCACTACAACTTGCACCACTTCGTGGTATGATTGGTGCTTGGGGATGAACCCAATTCTGGAGGAGGATTCAGATTGATGATTCGACGAAGACCGACGACCGTAATCTCACTCTTGGTTTTGATTGGCATAATGTTGGGGCTTGGCGCGTGTGCATCCGGCTCTGCCGGTGGTGCGAGCGGTGAGGCTACCCCGACTCCTGTTCCCACATCGGTTGTCCCTAGCAACCCGACCTACGTGGTTCAGCGCGGGGACGTGATCCGCTTGTTGCAGTTCTCCGGACGTGTTGCCCCTGTCCTCGAAGAGGAGCTCTTCTTCAAGACCAGCGGCTACGTGGATGAGGTGTATATCCGCCGCAATGACGAGGTCCAGGCGGGCGATCTCCTGGCTGAGTTGGAGGTCACCGACCTCAAGAACCAGATCACGCAGAAGGAAGCCGAACTGCAGTCCGTCCAGATGGACTACGAGCGGCGTGTGACAGAGGCTCAGAACAGCGTCCGCGCTGCGGAGCTCAACCTGGCCAAGCTTGAGGCCAGCACCAGCGAGACCTCCATCATCAGTGCACGCATCAATCTGGAGCGCTCGCGGATCAGGTTGGCTGAAGCCCGGGACGAATACAACA
The DNA here is from genome assembly GCA_964516885.1 of uncultured Anaerolineales bacterium. Classification (GTDB taxonomy): domain Bacteria; phylum Chloroflexota; class Anaerolineae; order B4-G1; family SLSP01; genus PWVB01. The sequence goes on from CAZEXX010000068.1 coordinate 4,017, forward strand.
AGTCGCTGGATCGCGATTGGGACAAGGAAGAGGTCCGCGATCGCTATGCCGACGCTGTGCGCGATGCGCAGTGGTCTGTCGAGATCTCTGAGGCCCAGTACGCAGACGCTCAGAAGGCCCAGCAGCGGAACAGCTATGATCTCGAGTTGTCCCGGATGAATCTTGACCTGGCGAAGCTGAGCATGTCCGAGATCCAGACTGGTCTGGATGTCACCCGGACGGTCCTGTCCTTGGATCGGCTGACCGACCAGCTCAATGATGCGCGCATTGTGGCGCCCTTTACCGGTGTCGTTTTGCAGTCCAGCATCATGGAAGGTAAGCAGGTCCAGGGCTACAGCAGCATGATGGTGTTGGCCGATCCCACCGAGCTGGATGTGAGCGCGGATCTACAGGACAGCGAGATGAGCGAACTGGCTGAGGGCATGCCCGTGGTCGCCGAATTCGTCAATCGTCCGGGTGAGGAATACGCGGGCGTGATCCGCCGACTGCCCTATCCCTACAGCGGTGGTGGGCTCTCTGAGGTCGTTGATGACGAAGATAAGTCCACCCGCATTACTCTGGAGGGCATCGATCCGGTCGAGGCCGGCTGGGTCATGGGCGATCGTCTGCGCCTTACGTCCGAGCTCGAGCGATCTGAGGGTACATTGTGGCTGCCGCCCCAGGCTGTGCGTACCTTTGAAGGGCGCTCCTTCGTGGTTATCCAGGAGGGATCTGCCCAGCGGCGTATCGACGTCCGGGTGGGTATTCGCTCGGATGATCGCGTCGAGATCTTGGATGGGCTGGACGAACGCCAAGTCGTCATTGCCCCGTAACCTAACGTTCGACAAACCCATCTATGGGCTTTCTTAATCGCCTTCGCGCGGTCATCGTAGTTGTTGCCAAGCGGGTAATCTCCCAGCCCTGGTTGGTCGTCGCGACCATACTGGGGCTGGTGGTTGCCATTGGTCTGATGATGAGCATCCCGATCTACGCCGATGCGGTGTACAATCGGATCTTCATGCGCAATCTCGCCGAAGAGGGCGCGCCGGAGGGCGTGCTTCCGCCCTTCAAATTCCTGTTCCGCTACGATGGCAGCATCTATGGGTCGTTGGACTGGAATGAGCTTGTGCCCGTGGACGAATACCTCGCTAACGAAGCCGGCAAGTCCATCGGGATTCCCGAGCAGCTGGTGGTGCGCTACGCTACCACCGACCCCTTTGGCCTCTTTGCCGATGAGTCCTCCATGTTTGAGAACACTACGTCGCCGCTCGTCTGGTCCAGCTTTGCCTTCATCAGTGGTGTGCAGGACCATGTGGAGATCACCGAGGGACGATTCCCTGAGGTCGTAGCACCTGAGGGTGGTGATCCCATTGAGGTTATGATTCACGAGCAGTTGGCGACCGAGATCGGTGCGCAGACCGGTGAAACCTATGTCGCCTTCCTCAAGATGCGCAGTGAGGAAGGCTTCATCACGAGTGTACAGGTTCCGGTTCGCCTAACAGGTGTCTGGAAGCCCAGCGATGAACATGAAGCATTCTGGTTCTTCCGGCCCAGCGCGTTCTCCGAGCGCATGTTGGTCCCCGAGGAGAGTTTCGTCAACTATATCGGGGCGATGATGGACAAGGAAGTCTATACCGCCGTGTGGTACTTGGTGATGGATGGCCAGGATATCACGCATACAGATGCTGTGCCGCTGATCCGGCGTACCCTAAGTGTGGAGCAGCGGGCGGCAAGTCTGCTGCCCAACACGACCCTCGGCAAGTCCCCCGTTGATGCATTGATAGACTACCGCCGTTCGTCCAACCTGCTGACGATTCAGCTTTACGCGTTCAGCATCCCGATTCTGGGGTTGCTGTTAGCTTTTATCACGTTGACCGCCGGGCTTTCCACGGAGCGTCGCCGGAATGAGGTCGCCGTGCTCCGCAGCCGTGGCGCGATGTCGTCACAGATGCTGGGTATGGCCGCCTTGGAGAGCCTGCTGCTCGGTCTCATCGCTCTGGCAATCAGTTCCCCTGTCGGAAAGGGTATTGCTGGTCTGATAGGCCAGGCGCGCAGTTTCCTGGACTTCTCGGCAGGGCTGGACACGCTGCGGGTCACGGTTACTATGGACACCCTGCGCTTTGGTGTGGTGGCAGTGGCTGTGGGCGTGTTCGCTCAGATCATGCCGACTTTTGGTGCCGCCAAGCACACGGTGGTTTCGTACAAGCAGGAGCGCGCGCGCTTGTTGAAGAAGCCCTGGTGGCAGCGCGCGTGGCTGGACGTTCTCCTGTTTATCCCGGCGGCCTATGGCGGCTACCTGCTCCGGAATCAAGGCAGTGTTGTTTCCTTCGATAGCGGCTTTGGGAGTTCACCGTTTGAGAACCCCTTGTTGTTCTTGGTGCCGGCGCTGGGGATCTTCGCGCTCACGCTCTTCTTCCTGCGGCTGATGCCGGTGTTGATGTCGGCGGTGGCGTGGATCGCCGGCAAGACGAAGTCGGTGGGCTTTCTGATGGCTGCACGGCATCTGGCCCGCACGCCCAGCTCCTATAGTACGCCGCTAATTCTGCTCGTCCTGACGCTGAGTCTGTCAGCCTTCACCGCTTCCCTGGCCTACACGCTGGATCAGCATCTCTATGACAAGAGCTACTATCAAGGGGGCGCGGGACTGCGCTTCCTCGATCGTGGTGAGGGAAAGGACTCCGGGCTTAGCTCGATGTTCGGAGGGTCGGACAATGGCGAGGAGACCGCTGCAGACGAAGAAACGGGCCCGCGCTGGCTCTTTCTGCCGGTCACCGAGTATCTCAATGCGCCCGGCGTGGAGGATGTGACGCGTGTGGCTCGCTACGGAGCGGTTGCCAATGTGAGCACCGGTCGCCAAACCGGCGTCTTTTTGGGACTGGAGCGGGACGCTTTCCTGCGGAACAGCTACTGGCGCTCTGACTTCTCGCCGGAGAGCTTGGGCGCGTTGATGAACGGCCTGGCTCTTGAGCGCAACGGTGTTCTGGTGACGGAAGACTTCCTGGCGTCGAGCTATCTCGGCGTTGGGGACTCGGTACGCGTCGAGGTGACGACCTACGGACAACGCACGATGATGGATATGAAGATTGTCGGCGTCTTTGACTACTTCCCCACCTGGTATCCGTCCGAAGGGCCGCTCTTTGTGGGCAACCTGGACTACTTTTTCCTGGAAGCCGGTCAGCAGTATCCTTACGATGTCTGGATGCGTCTCTCCGAGATTGCTGATGTGGAGGCGCTGGTCAACGACGAATTAGAGCTCTACAGCTATGACTGGAGCGCGCCCAAGCTCGATGTCGATGCTGCGCAGGAGCTGCCGGAACGGCAGGGCCTCTTTGGACTGCTCTCGGTCGGCTTTGCCGCGGCAGCCATTCTGACGGTGATCGGGTTCCTGTTGTACGCGCTCTTCTCCTTCCGGCGGCGGTTCATCGAGTTCGGTGTGCTGCGCGCCGTGGGACTTTCGTCTGAGCAGATGTCGGCGTTCCTGGGATGGGAGCTGGCTCTGCTGATCCTGATGGGGGGACTCCTCGGCACGCTGTTGGGCGGAGGGCTCAGTTCGCTCTTCATCCCCTACCTGCAGATTGGTGCGGATGAGGTCTCTCAGATTCCTCCCTACGTGGTGGAAATTGCCTGGTCGGCGATCTTCCGTATCTACGCGCTTTTTGCGGTATTATTCGTGGTGGCACTCGCCGCCTTGATTGTGATGTTGCGTCGGATGAAGATCTTTGAGGCGGTCAAGCTAGGCGAAAGCGCTTGAGGCGCTCAACTCTTCAGACGTTTTACGAACTCACTTTTCTAGAAAGGAAAAAGGGATGGCAGAACGAATAGAGACAGCTGCCCAGACCAATAACGCGTCTCAACCTCTCATCGTCTGCGACAACTTGGTGAAGATCTACAAGGTCGCCAACTTGGAGGTTGTGGCCCTGCAGGGACTTGACTTGGTGGTTCAGCGTGGTGAGCTCCTGGGGATCGTGGGCGCTAGTGGTAGCGGCAAGTCAACGTTGATGAATGTGCTTGGTGGACTGGATCGCCCTTCGGCCGGCCGTGCCTGGGTCGATGGGAAGGACTTACTGAAGCTGTCCAACCGCGACCTGAATCAGTACCGCAGGTCTGAAGTGGGTTTCGTCTGGCAGCACGGGGCCCGTAACTTGATCCCCTATCTGAACGCTTTGGAGAATGTGAAGCTGCCCATGACGCTGGCGGGACAGGCCGGCCGAAGGGTCAGTCAGCACGCCAAGGAACTCTTGGGACTGGTCGGCTTGGGCGATCGCATGCGCCACAATCTAGCTCAGCTGTCCGGTGGTGAGCAACAACGGGTGGCCATCGCCGTTTCGCTGGCCAACGATCCCAAGATCTTGTTGGCCGATGAGCCCACAGGCGAACTGGACTCCGTCACCTCACTGACCATCTATAAACTGTTCCGCGATCTCAACCGCGAGTTGGGGTTGACGATGATGATCGTGAGCCACGATCCCACCATCGCGCGTCAGGTCGATCGCGTGGTCGCGATTCGCGACGGTCGATTGGCAACAGAGACAGTGCGCGCCAGGTCGAACGGTGCGGCAACTCGATCGGGGGACGATGCTTCGTTGGCCGAGGACCTCTACGAGGAAGAGGTCTTTGAGGAGCTGACCGTGCTGGACTCCGCGGGCCGTCTACAGATCCCGAAGGAGTATCTGCAGCAGTTCGGCATCAAGGGACGCGCGCGTCTTGAGATCACCGAAGAGGGCATCTTGGTGCTTCCGGCGTTGAACGTAAACCTGGATCACGTTCACGATGCTGAGATGTTGGCAACAGGGCTCGCGGAGGCCAAGAAATCCAGGGGCCTGAGCGGTTTCGTGAACCGGTTGGTGCGCGGGGATTTGAAGCGGAAGGGTGGAGAATAGATTATGGCAAGTATGTTGGAAGTCGCCGAGTTCACCAACGCTATTGAGACTGAGGATCTTTGGCGTGTCTACAAGATCGGAAAGGATATTGAGGTCCCAGCGCTGCGCGGGCTGAACATCCAGATTGAGCCCGGGCACTTTGTCGCGCTAAAGGGCCGTTCCGGTAGCGGCAAGACAACCTTGCTCAACTGTTTGAGCGGTCTCGACCGGCCGACGTCGGGTGTGGCCAGGGTCTTGGGGCGCGATCTGTCACAGCTCAACGACCGGCAGCTCACACAGTGGCGTAGGGAGCAGCTGGGCTTTGTCTTCCAGTCCTTCGGCCTGCTGCCGACGCTCTCGGCCTACGAGAACGTGGAGCTGATGCTGCGTATCAAGGGCGTCCGCGCGCGAGAACGTCACGACCGGGCTATGTACTGTCTGGATCTGGTCGGCCTGCGCAAGTGGATTGACCATCGTCCTTACGAGCTCTCCGGCGGCCAGCAGCAGCGCGTCGCCATCGCCCGCGCTTTGGCGAACGAGCCACTGCTGGTTCTGGCGGACGAGCCGACCGGTGAGTTGGACAGCGAGACCGCGAGAGAGATTCTGGGGCTCTTCCAGAGCATCGTCTACGAAGAGAACATCACGATATTGATGGCCTCTCACGACCCGCTGGTGGATGACTATGTCGATACCATTTTACAGCTCAGGGATGGGCAGGTCGCGTCGTCGGTATAAGCAGGCCAGAGCACGATAGCAGCTAATCTGTCGCCAAATAAAGGGCCGAGGATTTCTCCTCGGCCCTTTATTTGGTGTTGGCCTCTCAGCGGTCAGCCTCCAGCATCCGCTGGAACAGGGTCTCATACTCGACCGCGGTCTTCTCTATCGAGAACTGCTCCTCAATCTCCTCGCGGGGGCGTATATAGCTCTCTCGGTTGTCCAATACCGTGAGGATGGCGTCGGCCAGGCCGCCGGCATCGCCGATCGGGGCGATCTCGCCCATTCCCGTCTGCAGCACGGGCTGCCGCACGCCTGGGAGGTCGCTGGCGACGCTGGGGACGCCGTTGAGCATAGCCTCAACCTGGACCAGGCCGAAGGACTCGGTGGAGTTGAGGCTGGGCACGGTGATCACGTCCAGGCTGGGGTAGAAGGCCGCCATCTGCACGGGATCCAGCACGCCCAGGAAGCGCCACTGGCCTTGTTCCTCCAGTAACTTGATGCGGAACTCCAGGCGCTTGGCATAGGCCTCTTCGGCGAGGACGTTCCTGTATTGGCCGGCGAAGAGGACGCGGGCGTTGGGGTAGCGTTCCAGGATCTTGGGCATTGCCTGCAGCAGGACTTCGACGCCCTTCTCGGCGGCCAATCGTGCCGCCATGCCGATCACGGGATGCTTGTTGTCTGGGTTATGCATCCGCTGGAAGGCGACGACCCCCGACTGGGTGGACCTGGGCATCTCGACCGGCGGTGGGATCACGTGACGCTTGGCCGCGAACCGCTGCAGGAAGGGTGAATTCCTGGCGAAGTCCTGGGTGTAGGCCACGACGCCGTGGCTGTACTTGCCGGCCAGGTCGTTCATCGTGAGCACGACCCGGTTGACGATGCTGTTGAACGCTCCCGGCGGCAGTTGTAGGTCACAATGGTAGGTGAGCAGGGTGGGCTTGTGGAGCAGTCTCCCGCGCAGCGCCACGCCTGCGGCATCGAATTGCGGCAGGTGCAGGCTCAGCACGTCGGCCCAGCGCACGTACTTCCAGGCCAGGAAGCCGAAGGTCGGCATAATGACGCCCTTGCTGATCCGGAAGAGCACGGGGGCGCGCACCACGCGCACGCCGTCGATCTCCTCCTCACGAGGGAGGCGGCGGTTGTAGCGGGAGGTTAGGACGGTGACGCTGTGTCCTCGAGCTGCAAGACCTTTGGCGAGGCGCTCTGCGTAGATCGTCAGGCCGCTGGTGTGGGGGCGGTAGTAGGTGAGGACGATCAAGACGTTCATCGATAGCTCCTCAGCAGATCGAGGTTCTCGGCTACCCAGGCGTAGAGCTTGGCGATGCCGGCCTCCACATTCACCTGTGGCTGCCAGCCCAGTTCCCGTTTGGCTTTGCGGATGTCGGCGATGAAGATGCGCTGGTCGCCGGGTCTCCAATCTCCCCGTCCCACAGGGATGCTGTGGCCGGCGAGTCTCTCCAGCATCGGGCCGAATTCCTGCCAGATGGCCAACTGGTTTTCGGGCCCCCCTCCCATGTTGTAGATCCGGCCGGAGTTACGGCTGCTGTTGGCAACTGCGGCGTCGTAGGCGTCGAGGAGATCCTCGACGTAGAGCACGTCGCGCACCTGCTTGCCGTCCCCATAGATGGTGATGGGATCGCCGCGGAGGGCGGCGATGATGAACCAGGCCACCCAGCCCTGGTCCTCCACGCCGAATTGGCGCGGTCCGTAGATGCAGCTCTGCCGGAAGACGACGGTGCGCAATCCATAGATCCGCGCGTAATCCCGGACGTACTGGTCCCCGGCGCCCTTGGAGCATCCGTAGGGCGAGTGGAAGTCGAGGGGATAGCTTTCGGGGATGCCGTAGGGATAGTCCCGGTAGGCATAGCGGGTTGCTTTCTCCTCGATGATCAGCCCTTCCATGTTGCCATAGACTTTGTTGGTTGAGGCGTAGAGGACCATCGGCCGGCTGGGTGAGAGCCGAGCGGCCTCAAGCACATTGAACGTGCCCATAGCGTTGATCTCAATGTCCTCACGCGGCTGCTCCACCGAGGTCGTGACGGCAACTTGGGCGGCCAGGTGGACAACGGCGTCTACATCCATCGCCATCGCGGTGAGTAGCGCGGCATTCCGGATATCCCCGCGAACGAATCGGAATGCGTCTGTGCCAAACTCCGTCTGGAGCCAGCTGAGGTTGGCCTCGGCGCCGCGCCGGGAAAGGTTATCGAATACGGTTACGGTTTCCCCGCGCTTGAGGAGACGGTGGACGTAGTTCGAGCCGATGAAGCCGGCGCCGCCGGTAATCAGGGTGTGCATTCAGCGTACCTCCGAAGTGGGTTTCGTGCCACATGTCACAAACCGGGTTGCAGTAGGCAACCCGGCAATGGGTTCAAGATCAAGCGCTCACTCTTCTATGGCTTGACCCCGGCTGATCAGGCTGCGTGGCGACATCCCCCACGAGAGGAGCGCCAGGACTCCCAGGCCGATCCCTGTCAGATAGGGTAGAGTGTGCACGAGGACAGCGTAGGCGAAGCCCAGGTCCCGCGCGATGCTGAATCCCCAGAAGAGCGCTTCCCGCACCGCAAAGTGGAACGAGCCGATGCCGCCGGTTGCCGGAAAGACCATCCCGAGGGCGCTGGCCCACAGGACGACCAGGCTTTTGAGTGCCGATGGTTCGGGGATGAAGTCCCGGCAAGCCCACATAGTGGCGCCGAAATACATGGCCGAGACCAGCCACAGTGCGATGGACCACAGCCCGATGGCCAGGCCATCTTTCGCCGAGCGCAGGGCGCTGAGCCCCTCGACAATGCTCTGGACTGGCTTGAGCCAACGTTCGACGTTGGGAACGTGAAATGTCTCCAGAACGCGGCGCGCAAGCCGCTCCGTTGTGGCAGGCAGGACCGCGATCAGCACGAAGACCAATAGAATGCCGAAAGCCAGAATGCCGCTCAGGGTCAATACCAGATTGAAGGATAGGTATTCATTTAGCTGCCCCGTGGCCAGGTAGACCTGCAAGCCCGGGACGAATGGGACCGTTGCCAGTAGCATCATCACGATCAGCAGCATATCGAGCACCCGCTCAACGACAACGGTGGAGAGCGCGGCGATGGCCGAGATCGAGCCACGCAGGCTCGCCCCGACGGCCCGGGCTGGGTCGCCGGCGCGTAAAGGCAGCACGCCGCTGATGAGGTATCCGATCCCGATGAGTCCGAAGGTGTCGCGCAGGCAGACCGTGCGTCCGAGGAGGATGCGCCACCGGGCGGCACGTATCACCAATGTCGCCAGGATAAGCACGAAGGTCACGCCTATCCAGAGCCAGTCCACCCTCGCGAGCGCCGATCCTACGTCTTTGAAGTTGATGCCTCGCAGCGCAATCGCGAGGGCCACCACGCTGAGAATCAGGGTCAGGACCACCTGGAAAACTCGTTTCTTCACGGCACTATTATACCATAGCCCCTTACATTGTCTCGACTCCGAAAGCGGCTAGACTACGTCTACCCTGGCTATGCGCAGCCGAGCTGCGCACAACCAGGGTGGTGCACACTTGCTTCATCGCAAAGGGGGGGAGTCCATGCTTCTGGCAATCGACATCGGCAACACCAACGTGGTCTTCGGCGTCCACGACGGCGACACGTGGCTCCACTACTGGCGCGTGCGGACGGTGCGTGAGAAGATGCCGGATGAGTATGGCGTGCTTCTGCGGGCGCTTCTGGGGGAGATCAGCTTGACGATGGCGGCCCTAGATCGCGTGGTTATGGCCAGCGTGGTCCCTCCGCTGACCGGCCGGATGGAGGAGATGCTCGCTGAGCAGGCGCAGGTCGCTCCACTGGTGATCAACCACATGGTGAACACGGGGCTCACCTTCGCCGTTGACAATCCGAGAGAGGTCGGGGCGGATCTTATTGCCAATGCTGTCGCGGCATACACGCGGGTACAGGGCGCGTGCGTGGTGGTGGATTTCGGAACGGCGACCACCTTCACGGCGGTCTCCCAGGATGCGACCTTCTTGGGCGTGGCGATTTCGCCCGGGCTGAACTTGGCGGCGTCCGCACTGGCCGGCGGGACGGCCCAGCTGCCTCAGATTCGGTTGTCGGCGCCGGCGAAAGTGATCGGCACCAATACGATCCACTCGATCCAATCGGGTGTGTTATTGGGATACGTGGGGTTGGTCGAGGGTATGATTGACCGTTTCCGGGCCGAGATCCCCGGCGATGTGCAGGTTATCGCCACCGGGGGGCTCTCAAACGTCATCGCGCATCTGACGGACCGCTTCTCGGCGGTCGATCCCTGGCTGACGCTGGATGGCATTCGCCTTATCGGCGAGCGCAGCCTCCCGTAAGCTCAGGAAAGGCCCCAAAGCCGAAAGCCTTTAGGCCCAGAGCCCGCGTGGTCTGCTCCTTGACTGCTTGGTGTACGTGAGCGAACATGAGTTGTATGCAACGTAATCGTGTCTCGACGTGGGCTTGGCTACCTCTGCTGCTCACGGTCTTCGTCCGCGTCGCGTGGCTGTCAGCCTTTCCCACACAGCCGACTGCGCCGGTGGATGCTGAGGGATTTCATCTCCTTGCCCTCAATATGCTGGATGGCAAGGGGTTTTCTATCGGCTGGAACCCGCCCCTCTGTCCCACTGCCGTGCGCACCCCGCTCTATCCCTGGTTTGTGGCCGGGGTTTACAGCTTGCTGGGCCGCGATCCACAGCACGTGGTCATGGTGCAGATCCTGCTAGAGGTGCTGGCCACCGCCGGTGCGATGGCTCTGACTCGTGAGCTGGCCACGGCCGTGGCCGCGGGTACGGGACGTCCGACGAAAGTCACACATGTCCGGCACGCGATGTTCGTCGCGGGCGTGCTCTATGCCGTCAATGGCACGACGCAGCGATTCACCGGATACTTGCTCTCTGAGGCTTTGTTGCTGCCGCTACTGCCGCCGGCGCTGATCTTGACGCTACGTTCGTTGCGGTGCCCGCCACAGCGGATGCTACGGCGGCTTGCTGTGGCGCCGGCGGCGGCTGCTGCGATCTGGGGCGTGATCTTGCTGGTGAAGCCCAACGGGCAATATTTGGTGCTCGCGGTGGGCGTGATGGTCACGGTGCGATTGTACGTAGCGCGGCGGTCCCGACAGGGCCGGTGGCTGTGCGCAGCTGGGGCCTTCTGGGGTGTCTTGATGTTTGTGCTGCTGCCTTGGCTGGTGCGAAACCGCTTGCTTCTGGGGCGGTGGACGCTTTCCACGGCCTTCGACGAGAACTTGGCGCGCGTGAGCGCGGTGGCGACGCAGGCGGCGCTGCAGTCCGTCGAGGTGGAGCCCTGGTCCAAGACCTGGGAGTATCTCTACCGGACCCTCGAGCTTCAAGCCGTTCCGGAATTGGCCGGCGTGCCCGCCAAGGAGTTGGCGCCGTGTGCGCTGCAGATGGCGTGGCAGCGCCGGATCGCTGATGCGGCCCTGACGCTGGTTGCGACAAATGCGGGCACCTACCTTCGCGTTCACCTTCGG
>CAZEXX010000069.1:0-14886 GCA_964516885.1 uncultured Anaerolineales bacterium
ATGACAACATTCAAGCTACAACCGCCGGCCTACCGGCCCCTCCCCCTCGGCAGCATCTCGCCCACCGGCTGGCTGCGCCGGCAGCTCCGCATTCAGGCCAACGGCATCAGCGGGCACCTGGACGAGTTCTGGCCCGACGTCCGCGACAGCCAGTGGTTCGGTGGCGAAGCCGAAGCCTGGGAGCGCGCTCCCTACTGGCTCGACGGCGTCATCCCCTTGGCCTACACACTCAAGGACGAGGCCCTGCTCGCCAAAGTTACCCGCTACATCGACTACATCGTCGAGCACCAGCACGAGGACGGCTGGTTGGGCCCGCGCCAGATGATCGCCGCCTCCGGGGCGGCAGTGCAGGCCAGCTACGACCTGTGGGGACAGATCCTGACCACCAAGGTACTGCTCCAGGCCTACGACGCCGGCAGCGGTGACACCAAGGTCCGCGACGCATTGATGCTCGCCCTCCGCTGCATCGACCGCCACATCGACAGGGCCCCCCTCTTCAACTGGGGACAGTTCCGATGGTTCGAGACCCTCCTCAGCATCGCCCACCTCTATGAAGAGACCGGGGAGAGCTGGTTAGCGGACCTGGCTGTGAAACTGCACGCCCAGGGCTTCGATTGGCCGGCGTTCTTCGCCCCGCGTGCGGACGCTTCCACGGGCACGCCCGTTGGCTGGCCTGCCGCCGAGCCGACACCGCACGGGCGCTGGAACTACATGAGCCACGTCGTCAACAACGCGATGGCCGTCAAGGCCCCCGCGCTCTGGTGGCGCTTCTCCGCCGCCGAGAGTGATCGCGCCGCCCCATCCGCGATGATCGACCAGCTCTTGGCACACCATGGCGTCGCCACAGGGATGTTCACCGGCGACGAGTGCCTGGCGGGACATCAGCCCACGCACGGCACCGAACTCTGCGCGGTCGTCGAGTATGCATTCTCGCTGGAGGTCTTGCTCTCCGTGCTGGGCGATCCCGCCTTCGGCGATCACCTCGAGCAAATCATCTTCAACGCCCTACCCGCCACCTTCTCGCCGGACATGTGGTCGCACCAGTACGACCAGCAGGCGAACCAGATCCTCTGCACCGTCCAAGACCGCATCTGGAACACCAACGGCCCGGCCTCCAACATCTTCGGGGTCGAGCCCAACTACGGCTGCTGCACGGCCAACCTGAGTCAGGGCTGGCCCAAGTTCGCCGCGCACCTGTGGATGACGACCGGAGATGGCACAGGCCTGGTCGCTGCAGCCTACGCGCCCAGCACCGCCAGGGCGACCCTCGGCGGCGTGCCGGTTGTGGTGCGCCTGGAGACGGACTACCCCTTCCGTGATAGCCTGCGCTTCACCGTCACAGCCGAGGCCCCGGCGGCAGGCTCCCTATGGCTGCGCATCCCGGCGTGGGCCAAGGGTGCCACGCTCCAGCTTCCGGACGGCACCACCACATCACCGGAACCCGGTACGTTCTACGAGGTCAACCGCACCTGGGAAGGGACCTACGAACTGGACCTGACGCTGCCGATGCAGCCGGAACTCCGCAAGGGCTATCGCGGCGCGGTCGCCATCCAGCGCGGCCCTCTCACCTACGCCCTGAAGATCGGAGAACAGTGGCAACGCATCAACGAGGATGAGCCCTTCCGCGAGCTGCCCCACGCAGACTGGGAGGTCACCCCCACGAGCCGCTGGGCCTACGCACTGGCGGTCGACGCCGACACGCTGGCCGATGACATCCAATTCCACGAGCACCCGGTGGGGGCCGTCCCCTTCTCGCCGCAGGGCGCGCCGGTCTCGGCCACCGTCAACGGCCGCGAACTGCCGGAGTGGGACGAGGACGCAGGCTCCGCCGCCGACGTCCCGCTGAGCCCCGTCACCAGCGACGAACCGGCGGGCACGCCCATGGAGGAGCTCACCCTCATCCCCTACGGCTGCACGGACCTCCGCATCACCGAGTTCCCACAGCTGGAGCGTGCAAACGTTGAAACGTTCGGACGTTAGAACGTTCCAGCGCCTAACCAACAGTCATCATCCGCAGGAGAAATCCCATGGACCGTCAAGAATGGCGCCAGGCCATACACGAGCTGCCCGTCTTTGACACGCACACGCATCTGAACAAGCCGGGTGTGCCGATTCCCGCCCAGACCTTCTGGGACATCGCGCACTACTTCTGGTTCCTGCAGGAGCTCTGGTCCGTCGGCTATCCCCAAACGGCCCCGGAGCTGCCGGAGGGGGAGCGCATCGAGCACTTCGTGAGTGCCTTCAACGCCGTGCGCAACACCCACTGGCACCGCGTCGTCTGCCACATCTGCCGGAATCTCTATGGCGTGCCACTGGTCAACGCCGAGGGACTCTGCACCAACCAGGCCGTCCTTGGCGTCGACGCTGCGGTCCGCGAGCGTGCGACCCAGCCCGAGTGGGCCCAATCCGTCGTCGACGCCCTCAACATCCGCAGGATCGCGGTCAACGAGCTCGGGGATACACCGTTCCCAGAATTACCCAACGTCGCCGTGGCCGTGCCGGTGTGGGAGGACCACCGTCTGTGGGTGGAACGGCTTGTCGCCACGGACGACCCTGGCGGTGCGGCCGAGGATGCCCGCGCCGCCATCGGCGATCGCGTCGCCGTGCTGGCCGGGATGGGCATTCGCGGCATGCGCGTCGAGGCGGAGGTCTTTGATGCCGCGGGCAAGCGCGCCGTGGCCGGGGCCGACACGTTGACCAATGGGCCGCTGGAGGCCTGGCAGGCAGAAGCTCTCCTGGCCCACGCTTGCTTCGCCGCCCTGGGTGAACACGCCATGTTCGCCCAGCTATTCCTGGGGATCGAGCGCGACGTCAGCCCGCGCACAGCGATGGCCGTCAACGACCCGCGCCGCATCACGAACCTGTACCCGCTTTTCGAGCGCTACAACTGCGACTTCGAGCTGGTGATGGGCTCACCCCAGAACAACATGGACGCCGCGCAGGCGGCCCGCATCTATCCCAACGCGCATGTCGGCGGCCTGTGGTGGTACAACTTCCGCGGGAGCACCTACAACCACGCGATGCAGGTGCGAGTTGAGGCCGTCCCCGCGAGCAAGAGCGCCATCATTGCCTCTGATGCGCGCTGCATCGAATGGTGCTACGGCAAGATCCTGCTGGTCAAGTGGTTCCTGGCCGACTTCCTCCACCGCCAGGTGCAACACGACTGGCTCTCGGAAGCCGACGCACTCTGGGTGGCACGCGAGTGGCTACACGACGCCGCCGCACGGAGGTATGTGGGGTAGTAGATCTGGGTTGGGACTTCCGCGACGACTGCCATAGCGCCCCGGGATGAATCCCTAGGCTCAGGAGCAGCACCCCATCAAACGGACTTCAGATCACTTCTCTGATCTGGAAACCCGATTCATCGGGGGCTGTCAACGTCGGTCTGCCGATGCACAGGGACCTCATCCCTGTGCGTCGGCGGCGACCGAGATACGCAGGCATTACCAGATTGATTACGCAAAGCTCATCGTGGGACGCCGGTGTCGCGTGCCGAGGTTCATTCTACCCGCGGCTGAAGAGCCGCCAGCGGCGACGGCGACGGATGTCCGGCTCATCAGTCGGCTCCGCAGTCACCGCGCCATTGATCGAGGGAGTGGCTTGCTTCTCCGCGTCTCGCAAGGTCAACCCTGGCCCGCGGGTGATCCCAGCATCCACGACCTCATCGGACGCACGACGCAGTGCAGCACGCAGCAGACCGGCGCGCCAGAGTTGCCGCGCGACCTCCGTCGAGAGCGTCTCGCCCGGCACACACAGGACGACGTAGGTCTCGGGGTCGTACACCGCGTGCCGGGCCTTGAAGACCAGCGATGGCGGTCCGGCCAAGGTCCAGAGCGGACGGGCGGCGGACCCAATATTCTCAAAAAGGACCGTCCGCTCGCCGAGGGCCTGGGCGAGGCCGAATCGCGCGGCCGGCCCGGCGGTGTCGGGCAGAGACAACAGCTCGACGACATCATCCAGCCGCACGGGCCCGGAGTTCTGCTCAAACATCGTCGCGGCCAATCGAGCCAGCATATCGCTTCTCGGGCGGATGGCCAGTGTGCGCAGGAACCACAGCCCCTCCAGCTCCACAAACCGGCTGTCGCCATCCAGCGCGTGCAGCAGACGGCCCACCGCCCGCGCCCCATAGCGCCACAGCACAAAGTCGATCTGTGCATCCTCATCAAACCGCTGGCCGATGCCCAGCGCCTCGGCCACTTTCGCCTCGCTCTCCCGCGCTTGGGCGCCGGGCTCCAGCCCAAAGACCTGAGGAGCTGTCCCGCCGTCGACGCTAACCACCACGCGATCGTCATCAACGTGGATGACCTCGCCGACGCAGGGCGCAGATGGCTGTCCCTCCGAGGGGCTGGCCACGACCACGATCACCCGGTCACCCTCGCGCCAGTTAGCACCGGGATCCCAAAGCCGCACGATCCAACTCGACATATCGCCGCTTGGAGCTGGCTCATTAGAGAGCTGGGATTCGGACCGCAGACGCGCACGTATGACGTCACGGGCGAGGTCAGTCAGCGTCATAGCCCTGCCGGACTCGCGCATCTGTGTCGCAAAGCCTATCAAGTCGGCTTCGGCAATCCCAAAGAGCTTGGACCAGTAACGCTCATTGAGGCGCCCGTACATGCGGTAACGTTCCAAGGCCGAATCCTGCTTGGCGTTGGGCATCGCAGAGTCGGCGTCATCCGGCCTCTGCGATGGATCAAAATCAGTTTCAGACAGTCTCATCAGTCCTTATCCATCCTCTAGAGACCCCCGGTCGGACTGGCCAACCACTCACGAGAAAGGACGTAGGACGTGCGTCCACCAGACCGGCGCACCAGGTGCTGCGCCAGCGTCAGGAACGCGTGGTGCACGTCATAATCCGGGTCACCATCACCAAACCGCGCCACATAGAACGCTGCGAGCGCCTCATCGGCGGGCTCGGTCCATGGCGGTGAGCCGATAACCAGGTCGAACCCCGGAAGTTCCTTCCATTGCCCGGTTGCCAGGTCGACAAAGACCTCCGGGAATTCCAGCGGCCAGTGGAGGAATCCCGCGCCTGCAGCCTGCTCTGCAGCCCACCCGGCTGCCACTAGGCCGAGGCTCTCCTGCCATCGGTCCCTCTCCACAGCCCTCAAGATGGAGTCAGCATCCGAAGACCCCAACTCGGCACTCACCACCAGATCCAGGAGCGTGCGATAGGGCTTCAGGGCGTCCTGCCCCCTTCCAAACTGCGTCGCACTCCAACGAACGTCCAGCGGCGTGGCATCGACCCGCGCCACTGATGCAAAGAGTGGTTCGACCGCATCCAACACCTGATCCTCAACGCCCGCAATACCAAGCCGCTGGGCGGCCTCCGGCAACGTTGAACCCAGCAGGCTGCTGCCACAGCGCAGATGGTGGTGTAGGAAGATCAGCGGCGCGCCGCGCGTGAATGTGTGCAACCACAGCCCTGCCTGAATCAGCTCAACTGCCAACGGATCCTCGGACACACCGAAGACCGTGCGTTGAGCCACCAACCGCGACAGCAGCGTCGCATCGGTTAGCTCACCGGACTCCAATTGGATCCCCTGGCGCCCCATCTCCTCGACAATGTCGCGCCGCAGGTCGCCCAGCTGTCGGTAGATCGGATTCCAGTCCCTTGGGACGTCCGGATGGTCGGCATGATACGCCTGAAGTCGCCCAATAATGCCGTCGGTCAGGACATCCACCGCGCTCATCAGGAACTCGCCGGCCCCCATCGCAGGGTCGCAAACCTGAATGCCGAGGAAGGCCTCGCGCGCCGCCCGGGCCGCGGCATCCCATTCGGCGTGGGCGGCGCTGCGCTTGGTGCGGTCCAGAGCCCTCCGCAGCTTCTTCCGCAGAACGATAACCTGATCCATGGCGTCCGCAAAGACCTGGTCACGGGCCCGCAAAACGGGACCCAATGCCTGTTCTACCGCGGGCTTGACCACGTAGTCCGGCAGCGCCGCCCGGCGATCCCGTCCTCCGCGGACGCGTCCTCCGCGGACGCGTTCGCCGCCCTCACGGGTCACCATCACCTCGCCCACTTCGGGGTTGATCACCTCAATCTGGCTGCCTAGCAGTGCCGACGCCACCTGCACGAGATCGCGCGCGTCCAATGCTGTGTAGTCAATGCCCCGGAACAGGGCATCAAGGGCCAGCGCCAACGCCTCATCGCTGAGCTTGGTCTCCGCCAGGAATGCATGATCGGACTCCACCGGGTCGAAGAAGAGCCGGCCATAGCTGGGTAGGCCTTTCGCCGGATCGCCCTTGCTGATGCGGTGCAGCAGGGAGAGGATGATATCGTAGTGCGGTGTGGTGTAGACCCCGTCGTTGAGCGGCAGCTCCCGACGCACGCGCTCCGCGGCCCACTCCGCCTGCACTGTCAGACTGTGCGGGCGGTAGTCCGGGTCACTCAGCGGCAGCAGATCGCGAGCCTCTGCGATCAGCAAGAAGAGCATCCGGGCCAATAACTGAACACTGGCGCGCCGAATCTCACCCAGTGTCGCGGCAGTCTCAGCTTCGACGCCGGTCCGCTGGTGGCGATAGCTCACAAACCCGCCGGCAATCGCGGGCAAAGCCGTGGTCAGAAGGCGCTCACGCAGAATATCGCACACTTGCTGGCTGGCCTGCGGCTCGTGCTCGCGCAGGCTTGCGAGGAGGCAACGACCATCCGCGCCGGGCACGTAGGAGGCTTGACGCAAGAGCAGCCACCAACGGCGAAACACCTCCCAGCGCTCCTCGTCCAGCTCCTCTCTCGGCATCAGACCATCAAAGACATCCGTCAGGTCCACCTCGTAATAGGCGCGCGATAGACTGTTGGCATCGCGGCTGAAGAGACGCCAGACGCGCCCGTTGGTCAGTACACCCCACCGCACATCAGTGCGGCGGAGCTCGCCCACCATCTGGTGGGCCGGAGCAACAGTTTCTGTGTCACCGGTCGAACCGGGACCACCCGGTGTGGTCGCGTGATCCAACGACCGCCCCCACGACGTGGCCTGCACCATCGCCAGGACCCAGGGAGTCATCGCTTCACCCTCCTCATACTGGATATACAGCTCGGAGGCGGCGAAAACATCGGCACACAGGGCATATAGCCCATCCGGTTGATCCTGGGTCGGCAGCGGGACACTGGCCCAGCCCAAAGCCCGCAGCAGCGGCTGCAGAAATGCGCGAGACACCTGAGCGGCGTCCCACACTGCATCGTTCTGCTCGGCCCGCGCCCACAGAGACCTCAGAGTATCGAAGACCGTGCGAGCGGGATCGAGCCATTCAGGATTCGAGGAGAGCTCGCCATCCAGGCGCTCAGTGGCAAGCAGGACTTCTGCGGATTTACGGCCCGTCAGGCCCCGCACCGGCAGCGACTCGCTGATCCGGGACAGCGGAACTTGATCGAAGAGAGCGTCCAATAACACAGCCAGAGCGGCGTCCAGCACATCAGGACTCATCGGCGGGAAAAACTCGCGCAGACACCCGTATTCGCCTTCACTGTAATAGAGCGTGATGAAGCGAGGATCCGAGACGAGGGCCTTGCGCACTTGCCGCACCATCTCTTCTACTTGGCCGACCAGCAGCATCTCGACGGTGTCGTCAGTCACCAGCTCCGGTCTGGCGATCTGAGGTGCACCTTGCACCCGGCCAGCCATACGGAGGATACCGCCATCATGCATGCGCAGGGAGAGGATCTCGAAGCTACCCTGCACATCGTTGGATCCGGTCTCCACGGAGAGGATGTCGCCCAGGCTCCCGTCCAGGAGGCGCACGCGCTCCTCCTTCCGGTAGCTCCTGCCGGGCGCATAGGTGCGCAGGTGACCATTACTGACCACCATCGCGCGCACGGCTTGTCGCGCCAGCGTGTCGATGGCGACCGGCCCATCGGCCTCACGGATATAGGTCGCCAGCCAGTCCAGGTCCATCGAGACTGATTGAGAGAGACCGCCCGTCGTATAGGTCGTCGTGCTCGGCACACGATATGACATAGAAGCCGATGCTCCCTTCCAACTCAAGATATGTCTGCGAGCAGCGCGGCGGGCAGCTGATGGAGGCTTGCAGGGCGGCTACACTCCAAGAGCGAGATTACCGGGCGAGCACCACCGGCAGCAGGCCCAATGACCAAAGACGCTGCACAGTCGCCGCGTTCAGTGCATCGCCGGGCTCACACAGCACCGCCCACGTCTCAGGATCGAAGGCCGCCAACCGCGCCGTGTACTCCCCAGGTGGCGCACCACTCAGAACCCAGCGCGGTCGCGCGCCGGCGTCGACGTTGGTGAATAGATCGGGATGTTCCTGCAGGCTCAGCGCCAGCCCAAACAGGCCCGCCGCCCCCCCTGTCACCGGGGGCGGTACCAACGGAAGTAGCTCCGCAGCCGTCACGGGCCTGTCCACCGCCATCAGCATCGCCTGCGCGAGGCCGACCAACTGCGTTCGGTCAGACCGGACAGCCAGCGATCTGAGAAACCATTGACCTTCCATAGCCAGAAACCGACCGTCCTGCCGCAGAGCGTTCAGTAGGTCTGTAGCAACTCTCTCCCCGAAGCGATACAGCGCGAAATCTATAAGCGACGGTTCATCGCTTCTGTCGGGCAGGACGCGAACCAGATCCTCCACCGACCGGCGCCAGCGCTTCAGAGCCTCTCCCCCCTGCTGCGTCGAGGTGGTGCCGTACACGTGGGTCCCCTGCCGGCCGTCAATCCGCACCGTGACGCCGCCTCCCTGAATCCTGACGATCTGGCCGATACGTGGCGTGAAGACGCGTATGCGATCCCGCACTTCCGGCTCGGGGAAGATGGCCAGATCCCCCGTATGCCACGCCTTCGCCGGGTCCCAGAAACGCACTCGCTCGCCGCGCACCGGTCCTGTGACGCGGTTACCACGCTGAACCGGGCCGTACTGCAGACGCCCTCGCACAAACCGCCGCACCATCGACGTGAGATCCTGCGCTGCGGCCGTACGTCGGATCCAGCGCACAAGGCGGTTGAGATCCTCAGTGTGGACCAGAAACAGCGCCTCGCCAAACGTCTGAAGCAGCTTTAGATCCATACTACGCTCCTGGTGAGGTCCCTAGTGGGGCGTGAGCACGAAAGCGACACGGCCGCCGGGTACGCGGACCAACTCGCCGGCCAGTGCAGCAAACGGGCCCTGAGGCTTGGCCGACAGTGCCGCGGCGAAGGCCACAGCGCCGGCAGCCACGGGTTCGACCCCAAGCTCGGAATCCGCCGGCGGGCTGCCCACGACAACATCGAAACCGGGACGCTCTGGCGCGACACGCGAAGGAGAGAGGAAGACATCCGGGAAAGCTGTCTCCCAATGCACAAAGCCATACTCCGCACGCAAGCGGGCCGCCTTGGCCACGACCTCGGCCTGTGCCTCGGTCATCACTGCATCCCCCCGGAGTCCGTCCAACAGCTTCCGGCCCATACTGCGGACAAGATCGCACGCCCCACGATTGCCGTACCCCTCGCTGAACATAATATCCAGCAGTATCTCGTACGGGGCCACAATATCCAGGGCAGGCCGCCCATTCTCGAGGGCTGCCGCAGCACCGGAGACAATCGCCGGGAGATCAGACACAATCGCAGCCAGGGTCGGATCAAGATCGGCCACCTCTGAGAGCCAGAGGCCCGTGAGGCTGTCACCACAACGTATGTGCGTATCCGTACTGACGAACGGTGCGCCCACCACAAACCCACGCATCTCGACGCTGGCTTGCGCCACAGCCACAGCCGACGCATTCCGGTCCACGCCATAGAGTCCCCGTCCGGCAATCAACATCGACAGGAGAGATCCGTCATCCAGCCGGGCCGGATCCACGGTCAAGCCTTGCGCCGTGACACCGGCCACCAACGCGGTTCGAGCGTCCTGGATCACGCAAGAGACGGGGTTCCAGGTCCAGGGGACCCACGGATGCGAACGATGATACGAAGCCAGGATGCGCATCACACCATCAACAATCACATCAAGGGCCGCCACCAGAAAGACGCCGGCGCCGACGGCCGGGTCCACCACCGTGATGTCCAACAGCGCGTTGCAGGCGTCCCTCTCGGCAACAGCCACTGAAGCCTGCACGTCGGCAGCTCCTGACGCGACAGGGTCTGCCTCCAACGTACGCCGCAACACCGTCACCCGATCCATCGCCGCAGCGAAATCCTTGGCCCGAGTCGCCAGCACCTGCTCCAGAGCCCGGTCCAGTACCGAGATAGCCACGTACTCCGGCACCGGGGAACTGCTGGCCGCCTGAGGCGTGCCGGCCGTGTTCACCAGTGCGACCTGGCCTGCCGGCGCCTCGACAATCCACAGCGAGTTCTCCAGGAGTCCCTCCGCCATCGCGCTCAGGTTGCGCACAGTCAAAGCAGTGTAGTCCACCAACTCGCCGTCCAGGCGTCCCAGCGCAGCGAGCATTCGCGCCACCACCCGGTCGCTCAGTCGATGGCGCTCTGTGAAGGCCACAACCGGGTCGGCTGGACTGAAAAGCCCACCGTTGTAGCTGGGCAGACCAAGCCTGGGCGCGCCGTGCTCCAGGCTCCGGAACAAGGAGATCAAACCGTCGTACTCCGCGGTGATCTCTGAGGAGCGGCTCAGCGTCCGCGCCTGGTCCAACTGCTCCAAGGACCAGCGCAGCTTGGTGGTCAGGCTCTGCCCTCGGTAATCAGGATGGTTCAGGGGAAGATCGAGCTTGCTCTCAGCGTGGAGCACAAACAACAGACGATAGACCAACCCCAGGCTGGCGCGCATGATGTCGCGCAGCGTGGCGTCGGACTCCGTCTCAATGCCCAGACGCTCACGGCGATAGGTGACAAACCCCCCGGCGATCTCCGGCAGTACAGCACTCAGCAACTGCTCACGCAACCGCGTGGTGATCCGCCGAGCATAGGCGGCCGATGCCTGCTTCAGCCTGGTGGTTGAGGCCGGCCGGCCCGCGGTCGCCACATAGGCATCAGCCCCGAAGAGCGCCCACCACACAGCCAGTTCGTGGCGCTGCGTAACCCGCGGGGCCTCATCGGGCCGCACCAGATCAAGGATGCCGGTCAGATCAACATCATAGTATTCGGCCGCAGCACAGCCGATGTCCGGGTCACCCTGAGAGGAACAATACAGGCGCCACTGCCGGCCATTGGTCACGATCCCCCACTGCACCCCGCCAACGCCGAGACTGCCCACCAACTCCGTCGTGGGACAGCCCTCGAGCATCAGCGGGGCCGAGCAGCCAACCGGCACCATCCACGGCTGCGGCATCACCAGAACGCGCGGCACCTCGCCGGACACACTCGCATAGTACTGGGCTGCGCCGGCACGGCTACAGGCCGGATCCGGCACGAGCAGATAGCCGCGTCCCTGCGCCCCCGGCTCAGCCGAGCCGGCGGGCTCGGGCGACCAGCCCAAGAGACGTAGCACCGGCGCAACGAACAGCCGCCACGTCTCCGCGGACCCCCAGCCGCTACCGACCTCGCGGGCGCGAGACCACAAACTCATCAACTCCGGGAGCTGTGCATCGACAGCAGCGCCGGGAACCCCTTGAGCGACTCGCACCTGGTCGAGGTGTGCAACGAGCACACCATCGCTGAACAAGCCGGAGGAACGCAGGGACAGCCTTGGGACAGGAACAGCGACAGCGGGGGACGATGAGGAAACTCCCAGATCGGTCCGGGGCCCGAGACGCGCGTCGCCCAGCAGGGCCTCGCGCAGCGCAGGGCCCGCAGTCGTCACCAGAGCAGCAACAGCGTCCTCATCAACAGCCACCGAAAGAGCAATCACTGGTGCGCCGTCGACGCCGGCCACGACACGGCGAACACTGTCGTCAGCCGCCAGCTTCAGATCCACGACAGAAAAGCTTCCCTGCTGCGGATTGTACTGCCGGCGCACTGCCACGACATCCGCAACCTGCCCGCCGAACCAAACGCGGACTCCCACACGGTACTGCACCCCCGGCGCATATCCGCGCACGTAAGCGTGCCGCTCAAGCATCAACCGTGCCAGCTGGTGTACAAGCGTATCGATGTCAACAGGGACCGCGCTCTCGGGCATAGCAGCAGCCAGAGTATCCAGATCCACAGCTGCGGGTTTCAGAAGTTGAGGTGGCATCGTTCTCCCGGGAACTGAATCGAAAATGAGTCCCTGGTCAGAAAGTATAGCATCACTAACTGCTGACTGCAAACGCGTAGCGCGGCACAGTCAACTCCTACGGTTCGAACCGCCCCTGGTAGACCAGCCCCGCCGGATCTGAGCGCACCACAATCAAGGGTCTGATCGGATTGTGATTCTCATCAAACGTGATCGGGCCCGAGACCCCCTCATACACCGTGGCCCCCATCGTCTGAGCGACCAGCACCGGATCGGTGGTCCCCGCCGCCTCAATCGCCGAGAACAGAAGATTCGCGGCATCGTAACTCATCGTCGCCAACGCGTCCGGAGGGACCAGATATCGGGTCTGGTAGAGGCGAATCCAGTTCTGCAGGACGCCACGTGGCTCCTCCACGAGATAGTGCGTGGTGAAATACGCGCCGTTGGTGACCGTTAAGTCCAACCCCGGCGCGTGCCACCCGTCACTCCCGAGTATCGGCATCAGCAGACCGAACTGTCGCGCTTGAGCGACAAGGATGTTGATCACGTCGTAGTATCCGGGGAGGTAAAGCACGTCTGGAGATTCCTCACGTACGGCATCCAGGGTATCGAAGAAGAGCTCTGTGTTCTGGTCGTAGCTCTGGACCTTGACCACATCGCCCTCGCCATCCTCAAACGCCCGCACGAACGCCTCCGCCAGGACACTCCCGTAGACACTGCCCTCCGCATAGAGAACGGCGGCCGTCCTGTCGCCCAGCTGCTCCAGCGCAAAGCGTGCCGCGACCGCTCCCTGATCATCATCAACCGAGGGGATTCGGTAGACCAGATCCCGGACCACCCCCTCCGCATCCAGCGTCAGGTCGAGGTTCACGGACCCCGGTGTGATCTGGAGCACGCCGGAGTTCGTGGCGACCTGCGCTACGCCCTCCGACGCGCCGGCACACACTGCTCCGATCAGAAAGGGCGCACCCGCATCAATCGCGGCCTCGGCCGCCTCTCTGCCGCCCTGGTACCCGCAGGAACTATCCTCCAGCACAACCTGTACCTCAAAGCCCAGCACGCCGCCCTGCTGGTTCCACGCTTCAGCGGCCAGGAGCACACTATCTCGTACACTGCGCCCCAGCGACTCATAGTCACCACTGAATGGGGCGACCACCCCGATCTGCAGGACCATTGCGTCGCCGGCAGCGTCACCCGCGCACCCTGTCAGCAGAACAGCAGCCATAGCGATGGCTGCACGATAGCCGAGAGCCCTGCCTACACGATCCATCTTTGGAGTCCTCACCCTTGAAGTATACCCCACACCACACAAAAAGGGCCTCACCACCAGAACCAACCTGTTCCAGTCGTGAGGCCCCTGAGAGTACTGCGATAACTATGGCGCAGCCGGCTTAACTCACTTGAGTTGGGAGTTCGCCAACATCAAGCAAACGCGCCTACCCACCAAGGTAGGCTGCGCGCACATCCGGGTCGTTGGCCAACATATCGGCCGCACCCTCAAGATGGATCGTTCCCGTCTCGAGCACGTAGCCACGATCGGCCACCGAGAGCGCCATCGACGCGTTCTGCTCGACCAGCAGGATGGTCACACCCTCCCGGCTGATCTCGCCGATGATGTTGAAGATCTCCTCAACCAGGATCGGCGCCAGCCCCATAGACGGCTCGTCCATCAGCAGCAACCGCGGCTTTGACATCAATGCCCGGCCGACGGCCAGCATCTGCTGCTCACCACCGGACAAGGTACCTCCGGCCTGCTCCAACCGCTCCTTCAGCCGCGGGAAGAAACTGAACACGTGCTCCATCGTCTCCTGAATCTCGTCTTTGTCCGTCCGCGTGAAAGCGCCCATCTCCAGGTTCTCACGAACCGTCAGCGGGGCGAAGATCCGCCGCCCCTCGGGCACGTGGATCACTCCCTTGCGCACAATGCGGCTGGCCTCGAACCCGGTGATGGCCTCGCCATCGTAGATCACCTCACCGCTGGTGACGGGCAGAAGACCGGAGATCGTGCGCAGCGTCGTCGACTTGCCGGCACCATTCGCACCGATCAGCGTGACCACTTCCCCCTCATTCACGTGGAAGGACACGCCATGCAGCGCACGTATCGCACCGTACGAGACATTCAGGTCCCTGATTTCCAGTAACGGCATAACTCACTCCCTCTGCTATCAAGAGCGTCCAGGCCAGACAGCGGCTATCTATGCTAGACAGCGGCTATCTAGCATAGACAGCTTGGCGCCCAAGGTAAGCTTCTACGACCTGCGGATTCGTCCGGACCTCACCGGGTAGACCTCGTGTGAGCACCTCGCCAAAGTCCATCACAGTAATCCACTCGCAGACGTTCATCACCAACCGCATCCTGTGCTCAACCAGCAGCACCGTCAAGTCGAACCGGTCGCGGATGAAATGAATTAGCTCCATCAGCTCGTCGATCTCCTGAGGATTCATGCCCGCGGCAGGCTCGTCCAGAATCAGCAACTTCGGTCGGGCAGCCAACGCACGCGCAATCTCCAGCCTGCGCTGCAGACCGTAGGGCAGCGACCCCGCCTCCTCGTTCTGGCGCGACTCGAGGCCAAAGATGGCCAGGAACTCCTGCGCTCGCTCCGTCATCTCCGCTTCCTTCGCACGATAGCGAGACGTGTGCAGAATGGAGTCCACCAGGTTGTACCCGGCGTGCGGGTGATACGCGACGCGCACATTGTCCAGCACCGTCAGGTTTGAGAACAGGCGGATATTCTGGAACGTACGCGCGATCCCCATCTGAATGATCTCGTAGGACGGCATCCCCACCAGTTCCACATCCTTGAAGCGGATGCTGCCCTCGCTGGGAGCGTATACGCCGGTGATCAAGTTGAA
>CAZEXX010000070.1:0-14849 GCA_964516885.1 uncultured Anaerolineales bacterium
CCGTGATTCTGCATCAGGATGACCTTGGGGATCTCGGCGTATGTATCGATGTAGGCGTTGATGCGGCTGCGAATCTCACGCGCCAGGGGGATGCCTGGGTCGATGTAGGGCACCAGAACCGGAGCGATGCCACACATCACGATCTCGTCCGGGAAGAGGCGCCCGCTGAACGCTTCCTCAAAGGCATTTGAGCACGTCAGCATGTTCACGGCTGTGGCGTGGGTGTGCCCGACAAAGTTAACGCCATCAAGACTGAGGCACAGCGCGTGGAAGACGGTCTCTGTGGATGGCCTGGTTGTGTTGTTGGGCGATGGCCAGCGACCCGTCTCAGGATCCACGCGGGCTTCCAGTAGCCGAGCCTTGATCCCTGCGTCGTCGAGGCCGTCCTCATCGAGGATGGCCAGGGCTCTGGCGAGCGAGACGCGCACAAAGCCGTCTGCTCCGATAGTGGGCAGCTGGTGCCCGCTGGCCTTGACCCAGAAGGTCCCGTCGGTGTTGAGGGCCGAGGTGTTGCCCTCGCCCAAGATAACGTAATCATTCGCGGGATCCCCGAGGTGCTTGGACATCGCGACAAGCTGTTTTATGGTGTCGTTCATTTATGCGCTCCGTGTCCGGGTTCTAGATGTATCCAGAACTCCATTCTACTCTACTTGAGGCAAAACCGAAAGTCAAAGATTGCGCCGCTGGACCCCCATCATATAATCGTCCTTGAGGCTGACGCATGCCGCTTTCAGGACTTGTCCTGCGGTCTCTACGGCCACCTTGGCTGATGCGTGAGATTCCCCAAGAGGAGGTGTTCGGTGACGCAACAACAATCTGATGAACTGAGCAAGAACCGCGCAGCGTACTTCGATATGCTGGCGGATCTCGGCATGACCAAGCATCTCGGCAGCCTGGCTGCCACGGACGACCTTGTCAAGGGGTGCCGTATCAATGCGGATAGCCTGGTGTTGGATGTCGGATGCGGAGTTGGGTTGACGCCGTGCTATCTGGCTCGGACCTACGGCTGTGACGTTACCGGTGTCGACATCACACCCAAGATGATTGGAACGGCTCGTGCCGAGGCTAGACGTCGCGGCGTGGCGGATGCCACGCGATGGGCGATCGCTGACGCGCAGGCGCTGCCCTTTGCGTCCGGAAGCTTCGATGCCGTCCTGGTGGAGTCGGTGAGCGTCTTCTTGGACGACATCGCGCAGGGCTTCCGGGAGTACGCTAGGGTCATCAAGCCTGGTGGTTACGTCGGGGTGACGGAGTCTACCTGGCTGGCGGAGCCGAATCAGGACACGGACGTCTTCTACACTGCGATCGGTGGGACCGCAAAGACCAAGGAAGCCTGGCTGGGCTTGATGATGCAAACTGGTCTGGCCGACGTTACCGGCTACGCGCGCAGTGTTGACTTTCGCGTGGAGGCCCGTGGGCGGCTCAAACGTTTCGGTGCTGGGGGATTCGCGCGCATAATGATGCGTGCTATACGCACCATTTTGGGCAACAAGAGTGCCCGTAGCATCTACAAGGACGCCCTGGGCGCGGCGCCCGACGGTGTCTTCAGATTGATGGGATACGGTGTCTTCGTCGGACGCAAGCCGTCTCCATCTGTGTAGCACTACCCGGTCACTCTTCACTTGCCTTCCTTACTGTGATTGACAGGCTCTGCGTATGATTGTATAATGAAATCAAACGAAAGCAAACGGAGATACCTGTGTACCGTGAAGAGCGACACCAAGCGATCGTAGCTCTGCTTCAGAGCCACGGACGGGTCTCTGTGGCTGATCTCAGTGACCGCTTTGGCGTCTCGGAGGTCACGATCCGTGTGGATCTCCAGGCATTGGTCGATCAGGGATCGGTGGTTCGCACACATGGCGGTGCCATTCTGGCAGGCTATGGTATACAGGATCTCTCCCTGCTCCGCCGTCGTCAACGTCAGGTCGCCGAGAAGGCCCGGATTGCGGCGGCTGCGGCAGAACTGGTGGGGGATGGCGAGGCAATCTTCCTTGACAGCAGCAGTACTACCCTGGCGATCTTGCCCCACATCAGGCAGCGCTATGACCTCACTGTCTTGACCAACAGTCTGGTCGTGGCCCAGGAGCTGTTGGCCTTTCCGAAGATCACTGTGGTGATGCCTGGGGGCGCCCTGCATCACGATACTGTTTCACTCATTGATGCCGGCGGCCTCAGGATTGTGGAGCGATACAATATCTCCAAAGGTTTCTTCGGAGCCCACGGCCTGACGTTGGAGGATGGATTCACCGATGTCAGTGAGGCCGAGGCCCGGCTCAAGCGCTCCATCGTCGGCACGTGCCGACAGGTCATCACCCTGTTGGACGCTACGAAGTGGGGACGTGCCGGCGTGGCATCGTTTGCGGAGGCGAAAGATGCTGATGTCCTGATCGCAGATGCGGCGCCCGAAGAGATGGTGTCCCAAATGCGCGACCTAGGCGTTGAGGTCAACTGCGTCGGCTAGTTTGACAGAGGGAAGGACTATGAAGCGATCTGAGATCAATCAACTTATTCAGGATGCACTGGATCTTCTGGATAGTCACCAGTTCTATCTTCCTCCCTTCGCGCATTGGTCCCCGGAAATGTGGCGTACGATGGGTCCGGAAGTTCAGGAGATCGTGGAGAACAACCTGGGGTGGGACATCACGGATTTTGGGTCCGGTGATTACGAACACACAGGGCTCCTTCTTTTCACGATGCGTAATGGTCATCCCAGTAACTGGTCCACGATGTCCGGGAAGCTCTATGCCGAGAAGATTATGGTGGTCGGGGTAGATCAGGTTACGCCGATGCATTTCCACTGGCAGAAGTCGGAAGACATCATCAATCGCGGTGGGGGAAAGCTGATGATCCAGCTCTACAACGCTACTGCCGATGAGGATCTGGATGATTCGCCGGTGACCATCAGCGTTGACGGGGTCTTACACACTGTGGTTGCGGGCGATGTGCTTACATTGAGCCCGGGCGAGAGCATCACCCTTCCCACACGGCTGTACCACAGATTCTGGGGTGCGGAGTCACGTGTCCTGGTTGGCGAGGTTTCGATGGTGAACGATGATGCGCGAGACAACCGCTTCCATGATCCGGCCGGTCGGTTCCCGGAGATCGAGGAGGACGCATCTCCCTTCCGGTTGCTTGTGACAGACTACCAGGATTTCTACCACCCCGGGGCTGAGCTCGTTGATGACTGAAGCGTGGGATGCTGTTGTCGCCGGGCACATCTGCCTTGACATCATCCCCGACTTCTCGTCCGTGGCGGAAGTGCCGCTGTCGGCGCTGCTTCGCCCAGGCAAACTTGTGGAGGTCGGTGACGCCACGCTGTCGACGGGGGGGGCGGTCGCCAACACCGGACTCGCCCTGAATATCCTGGGTGTCAGGACTCAGTTGATGGGGAAAGTGGGGGACGATGCGCTCGGTCGTGTTGTGCGTGACATCGTTTCAGGTCGTGATCCCCGTCTTGCCGATGGTATGGTCGTTGACGCAACTGCCGGTACCTCATACACCGTGATTATCAGTCCCCCGGGCGTTGATCGCATCTTCTTCCACTCTCCGGGGGCTAACAACACGTTCGGCGCGGGCGATGTCCGCTATGATATCGTCGAGGGGGTGCGTCTTTTCCATTTCGGCTATCCCCCTGTGATGCGCAGGACGTATCAGCGTGAGGGGGCGGAACTTGTCGAGATCTTCAGGCGCGTGCGGGCGTTGGGCGTCACCACTTCGCTCGACATGGCGCTGCCTGATCCGGCGTCCGACGCCGGGCACGCCGATTGGCCCGCGATACTTCGGAACGTGTTGCCCTTCGTCGATGTCTTCCTGCCCAGCATCGAGGAGATCCTGTACATGTTGCGCCCAGCGACCTACCGGGCACTGCTCGAGTCGGCGCCTGAGGGCGATCTACTGCCGGCTGTGACTCCCGCGCTGCTCTCTGGCGTGAGTGCGGAGCTGCTCTCACTGGGCGCCGGCATTGTTGGTCTGAAGCTGGGCAGCCGTGGTTTCTATCTGAGGACCGCTGACGAGCTCCGCCTTGCCGGTTTGGGGAAGGCCTCCCCGGTGGACCCGGCCGATTGGGCGCAGCGCGAGCTCTGGTCGCCGTGCCTGCGCGCGAATCTTGTGGGCACAACCGGGGCGGGTGATGCGACGATTGCAGGCTTCCTGACCGGGCTGTTGCGGGGTCTACCTGTCAAGCAGGCAGTGAAGATGGCGGTCGCTGTGGGGGCGTGCAACGTTGAGGCCGCCGATGCGCTTGGCGGGCTACGATCATGGGATGAGACGCAAGCGCGTCTGGCCCAAGGGTGGGAGCATCACGATCTGGTGATCTCGGCCGCTGGTTGGCGTCAGGATAGTGGATATGGCCTCTGGGAATGCGCAGCAAAGGGCCGCTAGTTCGCCAAGGGGCACTTGATAGGAGCGATGCGAGTGATGAATCAGGGGGCTGAGGGTCGTCGACCACGCGCGGTCATCTTTGGCGCGGGCAGTGTGGGACGGGGATTCCTGGGTCAGCTCTTTAGTGAATCGGGCTACGAGGTTGTCTTCATCGACGTCGATGATGCGTTGGTGTCTGCGCTTTCAGAGCGTGCGTGCTATGTCTTGAGGCTCTCCAGCGTCGTTGGTGTTGCGGAACAGGTTATCGGTCCAGTGAGGGCTGTTGATGGACGGGATACCGATGCGGTTGCAGATGAAGTTGCTGGGGCCTCTGTGATTGCCACAGCCGTGGGGGTCAGGGCGCTTAACGCTATCGCTCAGCCCATCGCTCAGGGGCTGGCGATGCGCTGGGGGCGCGGTGACAACGATCCGGTGAACATCATCCTCTGTGAGAACCTCCATAACGCGCCGGAGATACTCGGGAATCACATTCGCACAGCGCTGCCTGACGCAGACCGGCCAGCTCTGGCATCCCGGGTTGGGCTGGTGCCCGCGGTCATCGCGCGGATGGCGCCCGTGCCCACACCCGAGCAGCGGGCCGCTGACCCTGCGTTGATCGTGGCTGAGCCGTATAAGGTGTTGCCTGTGGATCGGGATGCATTTGTCGGCCCGATTCCCTCGATTGTGGGAATGCAGGCGGTCTCTCCGTTTGAGGCCTACACGGCGCGCAAGCTCTTCATCCACAATGCCGGCCACGCGATCTTGGGGTACTTGGGCGCAGTCCGTGGCCACCAGTACGGTTATGAAGCGCTTGAGGATTCCTGGGTGCGCTCGCGATTGGATCGGGGCCTGACAGAATCAGCACGTGCGCTTGTGGCGACCTATGGGTTCGAGCCTGTCTCTTTTCAGGAGCATATCGACTACCTTTTGGTGCGGTTCGCAAACCGCGAGCTATCGGATCCAACGAGTCGTCTGGCGCGCGATCCGCTCCGCAAGCTACAGCCACAGGATCGCCTGGTCGGTGCGGCGCGATTGGCTGAGCAGTGTGGCGTTCGTCCGGAGGGACTGGCGTGGGGAATCGCCGGGGCGCTGGCCTATGCTAATCCAGAGGATGAGCACGCTGTTGCCCTGCAGCAGCGGATTCGTGATGGTGGCGTTGAGTCAACGATGTGGGATGTGTGCCGGATCCGCAGTGATGAGGATCTCGGCAAGTTGGTATTGGAACGGTATCGAAAGCTGACCAAGGCCTGACCGGCCGGCAGCTTGAGCGATTATGGACAACTATGTCAAAGGAGTGACGATGGATCAGGAGAAGATGTTGGATTCGATGAGTAAGGAAGAGGCCCTCGAACTGCTCAAGCAGATGTGGGCGATCCGGCTCTTTGAGAACCAGGTCTATGATCTGCTGGGTCAGAACAAGATCAAGGGGGCTTCGCACCTCTACGCAGGTGAGGAAGCGGTCGCCGTCGGCGCGATGTCCACGCTGGAGGATAGTGATCTGATCACCTCGACGCATCGCGGTCATGGCCACTGCTACGCGCGTGGCGCGATTGCTGCGAAGACCGAGGAAGAGCGTCAGACGCACTACAACAAGATGTTGGCCGAGTTGTGTGGGCGTGTCACCGGCTATTCCGCCGGTCGTGGTGGTTCTATGCACATCGCCGACGTTGAAAAGGGCAATCTGGGTGCCACCGGTATCGTCGGCGGCAACATCCCGGTGGCCACCGGGGCGGCTTTGGTTCAGAAGAAGAAGAAGACAGGTAACGTCGTGCTCTGTTTCTTCGGCGATGGTGCCTCGAACACGGGCAACTTCCACGAATCGCTGAACATGGCCGCGCTCTGGAACCTGCCTATTGTTTACATCGTTGAGAACAACCTCTACGGTATGTCCGTACCGATCGAGAAAGCGGCTGCCAAGCTGGATGTTGCGGACCGCGGTTGTGCCTATGGCATTGAGCATGCCGTAATGGATGGCATGGATGTCTTGGCCGTGCGTGAAGCTGTCGCCAAGGCTGTCGAGCACGCCCGCAGTGGCAAGGGCCCTTATCTGCTGGAGGCCAAGACCTACCGCTGGTACGGGCACTCGCGTTCGGATCCCCGTGCTTACCGCACCAAGGAGGAAGAGGCTGCATGGAAGTTGCGTGACCCGATCCCCAACTTTGCGGCGCTCCTGGTCAGCAAGGGGATGGCCACCGAAGCCGAGATCGACGCGATTGAGGAGAAGGCCGAGGTGGCGATTGATGAGGCCACAGACTTCGCCCTGGACTCTCCGATGCCGGCGGCGGAGGACCTGCACGAGTTTGTCTATGCTCCGTTCAAGTGGTCCCAGGCGGAGATCGATCACGAGGTGGAACTGCGTGAGTTGGCTCGCAAGGGCGGCCCCGGCACGCACGAGGTCGAGTACCGCCAGGCTCTGCAGGAGGCGATGCGCGAGGAAATGGTGCGCGACGAGAACGTCTTCCTGATGGGTGAGGACATCGGTCTGTATGGCGGCGCCTATGGCGCGACCCGCACGCTCTTCAACGAGTTCGGCGGCGACCGCGTGATGGACACCCCGATCTCCGAGGCCGGGATCGCCGGTGTGGCGGTGGGTGCGGCGATGTCGGGTATGCGTCCGATGCTTGAAATTATGTATGTCGACTTCACTCCGCTGGCGATGGATCAGCTTGCGAATCAGGGCGCCAAGAACCGCTTTATGTTCGGTGGCAAG
The DNA here is from genome assembly GCA_964516885.1 of uncultured Anaerolineales bacterium. Lineage (GTDB taxonomy): Bacteria > Chloroflexota > Anaerolineae > B4-G1 > SLSP01 > PWVB01. The sequence goes on from CAZEXX010000070.1 coordinate 7,070, forward strand.
ACCACGGTGCCCGTTGTTGTGCGCACCGAGGGGGGGGCAGGTCGCAGCATCGCTGCCCACCACTCCCAGTCGCTGGAGGCGCTGTGGACCCACTTCCCCGGCATTTACGTCGTGATGCCGAGCACCCCTTACGATGCGAAAGGCCTGTTGAAGGCCGCGATCCGTGACGACAATCCTGTGATGTTTATCGAGCACAAAATGCTCTACGGGACCGAGGGCAACGTACCGGATGAGGACTACATCATCCCCTACGGTGTTGCCGATGTGAAGCGTGAGGGTACCGATGTCACCATTATCACCTACTCTCGCATGGTCTTTCGTGCGTTGGAGGCGGCGGAGAAGCTGGCGGAGGAGGGTGTCAGCGTCGAGGTCATCGATCTGCGCACGCTGAAGCCGCTCGATATGGCCACGATTGCCGAGTCGGTCAAGAAAACAGGGCGCGTGATCGGCCTGACCGAATCCTATCCCACGAACTCCTTCATCAGCGAGGTTGCCGCCCGCATCTATGAAGAGCTTTTTGATTGGTTGGATGCCCCCGTCGTTCGCATTTCCGCGGCCGACGTGCCGGTGCCGATGAGCGAGACGCTGGAGGATGCCGATATCCCCAACGTTGATCGCATCATTGACGCAGTCCGCAACATTCTGTAGAGGGGGAACCTATGGCCCGGAGACCTGGAGTCTACGAGATCATCCTGCCGAAGCTAGGGCAGACGGTTGAGGAAGGCCGCATTGTTGAATGGCTCAAGCAAGAGGGCGATGCTGTTGCTCGTGGCGACGTGCTCTACACGGTTGAGACCGACAAGGCGGTGTTGGATGTAGAAGCGACGCGCAGGGGAGTCCTGCGCAAGATTCTGGTGGGTGAGGGCGAGCTTCGCCCGGTGCTCACGGTGGTGGGTCTGATCACCCGCAAGGCCGATGACCCGCTGGAAGAGGCGGGGGCGCCGGCTCAAGCGCCACCGGCTTCTGAGCTGCCGGTGCCCGCCAAGGCTGCCGAGGCTGCGGCTCCGTCGGGGGAAAAGCCCGCGCGGACCGGCCGGCTCTTTGCCTCGCCTCGCGCCCGCAAGTTCGCTCGTGAACATAGTGTGGTCATAGAAGACGTCGAGGGCACAGGCCCCAACGGACGTATCGTTGAGCGCGATGTGATGGTCTATCTTGCATCGGCACCTGCGGCCTCGCCTGTGGCACAGCGGCTGGCTGCCGGCCTGGGCGTGGACCTGCGCACGGTCACCGGAACCGGCCCGCAGGGACGGATCGTCAAGGCTGATGTGGAAGCTGCTGCTGTCTCGGTTGCGCCTGAGGCGCCTGTACCGGCTCCCGCCGCGCCTGCTGCGCCAGTGGTCGCGGAGGCTGCGACCGCCGAGGCTGCGGCCGCCGATGCCGGCGGTATCCTCGCTGAGGTCCCGCTGTCCGGAATCCGCGCGGTCATCGCGCAGCGGATGCATGAGAGCCACCAGATCACGGCCCCGGTCACGCTGACGATGGAGGTCGACGCGACAGCCTTTGTCGCGCTCCGCGAGAGCCTGAAGGCCAGCCTGGCCGAGGAGCTGGGCTTCAACCTGGGGTACAATGATCTCCTGGTCAAACTGTCGGCCAAGGCGTTGCGCCAGTTCCCGTATATGAACGCCCAGCTGGACGAGGCCGGCAGCGTGATCCGGCACCTGGACGCCGTGCACATCGGGCTGGCCGTCGACACCGAGCGGGGGCTGCTGGTGCCGCACGTATCGAATGCCGATCAGAAGGGGCTTGTCGAGATCGCCAAGGATATTCGTGCGATGGCCGAGCGGGCCCGCACCGGTCGGTCGCTGCCTGACGAGCTCTCCGGCGGTACCTTCACGATCACCAACCTGGGGATGTTCGAGGTGGATGGCTTCACTCCGATCATCAACTACCCCGAGGCCGCTATCCTGGGTGTGGGGCGCATCAAGGCGATGCCCGCTGTGGTGGACGGTGAGATCGCCGTGCGCCAGATGGTGTGGTTGAGCCTCACCTTCGATCACCGGTTGGTGGACGGCGCGCCGGCGGCGCGTTTCCTGCAGCACCTTAAGCGCTTGATCGAGGAGCCGTACCTGCTCTTGGCGTGATTGGGTATTGCGGACGCGACCTCACCCCCACCCTGGCCCTCCCCCTCTCCCACAAGAAGACGTGGGCGAGGGGGAGGGAGCAGACAGGGGGGGGAGGGCTGGATAGCAGGACGAGCTGGGTCGGCAGCTGCTCTAGGTCCTGTGGCGACCGTGACAGTTCTTGAACTTCTTGCCGCTGCCGCACGGGCAGGGATCGTTGCGATTGGCTGTGGCAAAGGCCCGTTCCAGTGTTGAGTCCTCCTCATTGATCCGGCGCATCACATTGGCCGGGGCACGGCGGTGTCGGAGTTCATCGACCATTATTCGCATCGGGCGATCGATATGCCTGAAGAAGGACTTGTAGCCACTGCAGAGGTAGTTGAGGTTAGGTTTGCCCTCGCCGGTCACCAAGATGCGGTTCTTGGGGCAGCCGCCGTTGCAGATGAAACGGACCTCACAGTCAATGCACTGCTGCGGGAGCGTCTCCAGTTTGGCCCGACCGAAGGCGTGCTGCTGCTCCGAGGCAACCAGGTCGAGCATGGGCGTCTCCATAATGTTGCCCAGCAGGTAGTTCGGTTCCACATAGTGGTCGCAGGCGTAGAGATCGCCGTTGTGCTCCATGGCGAGACCCAGCCCGCAGGTCGGCTCGAAGACACATAAGCCGGGACGCTGGCCACTCCACGCAGCGAGCGCGACATCGAAGATCTGGACGAAGAGACGTCCCACATCGTGGCGCACCCATTCGTCGAAGACGCCGATGAGGAACTTCCCATACTGTTCGGCCGTCACGGACTGATCCCTGACCTCGAGCCCTTCCTGGTGGCCCGTCTCGTTGTCCCGCCGGACGATGGGGATGAATTGCATAAACTCGACCTTGGCTTCATCGCGGAAGAAGCGATAGGTTTCCACCGGGTGATCGGCGTTGGCGGCGTGGACTGTGCATAGGATGTTGTGCTCGACTTCGTATTCATCCATCAGTCGCTTGCCGCGCATCACGCGTCCCCAGGTCGGTTTGCCTGCTTTGTCCACACGGTAGGTGTCATGCATTGCCTGCGGACCATCCAGGCTGAGTCCGATAAGGAAGTTATGGTCGTGGAAGAACTTGGCCCACGTCTCATCGATCAACGTGCCGTTGGTCTGCAGCGTGTTGATGATCCGCACGCCGGGCTTACGGTACTTCTCCTGATAGGCGACAGCACGTTCGAAGAACTCGACACCCATCAGCAGCGGCTCGCCGCCCTGCCACCCGAAAGTGACCTCAGGTACCTGTTGTGACTCGATGTACTGTTTGGTGAAGCTCTCCAGGACCTCATCCGACATTCTGAAGTCGCTGCCGGGATACATCTGCTCCTTAGGGAGATAGTAGCAGTAGGCGCAGTTTAGATTGCAGATCGGCCCCCGGGGCTTGGTCATAATATGGAAGGCTCGGGGCGCGGTCCGGTGTTCAGCCATTTTAGCTCCTTACGTCAAGTGGTGGTCAATGCAGCCTCCGACTGCGCCGGGTCTAGCAGGCTGTCGGAGAACTATTCGGTGTGGTTGAGAGACCCGGCTTTCAGGCATAGAACAACAGCCGCATTACGCTGAGACAGGGCAATCCATGACCAAGAGACTCGGTTTCTTTACTTTTCCGACAGGTTGCTAGGCCTCGGGTCCTTCAGGCGTCAACAGGTGTTCCGCCTCAATCGTTCGACGAGTGTGGGTCTCCCCACGCATTATCAATGAGTTCGACGTCGCGCGTGCACCATGATAGTGAACGCCCGCCAGCAGCGAGCCGTCCGTGATGCCGGTGGCCGCGAAGAAGGTGTGATTGCCGCGCACGAGATCGTCCACGGTGTAGATCCGGCGCAGGTCAGCCCCGGCACTCAGGATGGCTTCCCGTTCCGCCGTGGTCTGCGGGGCCAGACGGCCCAGCATGCCGCCGTTGGCCGCCTTGACGGCGCACGCGGCGATGAGGCCCTCGGGATAGTTGCCGGTGCCCATCATCAGATCGACACCGCCCTGATGGAAGAGCGCCTTCAACGCGCCAACCAGGTCACCTTCGGGGCGCAGCATAACTCGAGCACCGGCGTTCCGTATCTCGCGAATGAGATCCCGGTGGCGTGGCCGGTCCAGGACGAAGATGACAAGGTCGCTGATCGTTTTTCCCTGCGCGCGGGCGACCAGGGCCAGCGTCCAGGCCGCCGGCGCATCCAGACACTCCGGCACCAGCACCGGAGCAATAAGGGGACCGACGACCAGCTTCTCCATATAGACGGCGTGGGGTACCGACCAGAAGGCATCCCGCGGTGCCGCCGCGGCCACGGCGACGGCATCTGGGTGCCCCTGTCCCAAGAGGGACCGTCCCTCGATAGGATCGACGACGATGTCCATCGCCGGGCCCTCGCCTGTGCCGATGGGCTGGCCCGGATGGAGCGGATCATCGGAGCCGAGTTTGTCGATCTCGCTGAAGAGCACACGCCCGTCGAACGCGATGCGATTGAGGGCAGCTTCCATCGCCAGTGTGGCAGCCTGGTCACTGGCCCTGGTCTGGCCCATGCCCATCCACCGGCCGGCGGCCAGTGCGGCTGCTTCCGTAGCGCGCACCAGATCCAAACCGAGATTCTGACTTGTATGTCGATCCATTGCCTCTCCTGGTCGGTTGCAGGCTGATGCCACCTGTCTTCCATGGACTCGCCCGGCTAGCGTCTGAGCTCCACCGCTGTGAATAGTTGCTGTCTAGCCCATCCGGTCATACCGCCATCGAGCACCCTGACATTCGAATAGCCGCGCGCGATGAGCATCGCTGCCGCGCGCGTGCTTCGACGTCCACCTTGACACACGAGCACGACCGGCATGTCCGGTGACACCTGGTCCAGGTCTTCGACCAGATCCAGATAAGGAAGATGCTCAACTCCAGGAATGTGGGCCTGGCGGTATTCTCGCGGCTCGCGCACATCGATCACGTGGGGCGGATCCTCCCCGTGGAGGGCTTCCCAGAGCTGGCGCGGTGCCAGTGTCAGAACTTCATCCAGCGGGAGGTCGACGTCAGGGGGCGGGCACACTAGATCCAGTCGCTTGGGCAGGTTCTGGCAATAGCGGAAGACCCGCTCGGGACACTCGTAGATGCAGATTGCCGGATTGAGGATGCGGTGGAACAGGTAGGGGATCGCATCATCGGGGTCGAGGAAGTGATCCTCACCGACGTAGTCGTAGCAGCCTGTGCTCTGCATTAGTTCCCGCACCTGCCGCTGGACGTGGACGAAGTAGACGTCCCCCCCGCGATTCCGGTAACTGCGCACGATGCTCTCCAAGGCGTGGATTCCGCTGATGTCGCAGTTCTCCACAGGGTACATCCGGAGCAGCAGATAGCGTTGTGAGGGATTGGTGTTCTGGTTTTCCTGGATCCTCTCCTCAATATGGTTCACGGCGCCGAAGTAGAGGTCGCCCAGAATCTCGACTACCCCCAGTTGCGCACACGATGGCCTGTCGGGGCGCGGCGTGAAGTAGCGGAAGTCATCGCTGGGCAGAACGATGCGTACGCGAGGCTTGCTGGTGCGGAGCAGGTAGGTGACGATGGACAGCCCGATGCCCAACATAACCGCGTATTCCAGTGAGAGCACCAGCGTGGCCATCCCGGTGACCAGCATAATGGTGCGATCGCCGTGGTTGCTGCGCCAGATCCGTCTGATCTGCTGCCGGTCGATCAATCCGTACGCTGTTATGGCAAGCACGCCGGCCAGGGCGGGCAGCGGCACGTAGGCCGCCCAAGGTGCGAAGATGATCAAGGCCAGCAGTAGGAAGACGCTGGCAAAAACGCTGGCGACGCCGGTCTTGGCGCCCGCCCTATGCTTTATCGCGGAGACGGTGAAGGAAGCCGCCACGGTGTAGCCCGAGAAGAGCCCGCTGATGATGTTTGCCAAACCCTGGCCGAAGAACTCCTGGTTGCTGTCGAGGCGTTGGCCGGTCTGGGCTGAGATGCTCCGGGCAATGGACATAGTCTGCACCAGCGCGATCACGCTTAGTGCCAGCGATGTCGTGATCAGACTCCGGATGAGGTCCGGATCCAGCGCCGGCAGCGAGCTCAACGGTGGGAGGCCGCGCGGAAGCTCCCCGATGACTCTCATGCCCTTGGCGTCCAGCCCGAAGATGGCGACGACGATAGCGGCCACGATCATCGTGAGCAGGGGGGCAGGCAGTTTCTTGTTGATCCTGGGGATGAAGACCAGGGCCGCGATGGTGCTGATTCCGATTGCCAGGCTCGCGAAGTGTGTCGCGGGTAGGTTGGCGGCGATCGCGGGGATGGTCTGCCAGATGCTCGGCATGGAGGACATGGGTAGGCGGAGCAGGTTGCGGATCTGGTTGATGCCGATAAGCACGCCGGCACCGGCTGTGAAGCCGACGATGACGGCGTCGGAGATGAAGTTGACCATCACGCCCAAGCGCGCCACGGCAAAAGCGATCTGTATCACGCCGACGATGATGGCCATCAGTGCGGCCGTCGCCAGGTACTCGGGTGTGCCCGGAGAAGCCACAGCCAGCAGTGCCGATAGCACCAGCAGTGAAGTCGTATTCGTTGGGCCGGTCTGAATGTGGTATGAGGAACCCCACAGGGCTGCGACAGTGGAGCCGATGATGGCAGCGTAGAGCCCGATCTCCGGTGGGAGCTCCGCGACAAAGGCGTAGGCCATTGCCTGGGGAAGTGTCACGACAGCGACGGTCAGGCCGGCGATGATATCGGGTCGGAGTGAACCGAGGTTGTACGTGCGAAAGAGCTCCAGCGGACGGAGAAGGAATCCCAGGACAGCCCGGAGGACCTGGCCCAGCCATCCCAGATAGTTCTCGCTACGGTGCGTGGCCGTCACTGCTTCCTGGGAGGGGGAGAGAGAGCAGGCAGGGTCCTCGAGCATCTGGTCTGACGTTGTCATAGAATTGGCTGTTTCGGGTGCTGCATACACAGGAGCGCATTTCGGTCGATCAGAGTTGTGGCCTCGTGGCCTTTTCCGACAATATGGCTGTGCGCGTTGGAGACTGCAAGCCATTATAGCGTAAAAGGCGGATGACGGTAGCTGAACGCTTTCCGGATGTATGTCAGAAACCTGGCGACCTAGAGGGATTGGCGTCCGACCCTCTCCCCTCTCTGGGGGGAGAGTTGGAGAGGGGGGATCCACGATAGCAAGCTACACCAGGCCACGGCCCCCCCCTTTCTTTTTTCCCCCGGTGGGGGCAAAGGAGAGGTGGCGGATACCTCGGGGCCTGTACCGACCCAGAACGCTGCCAGGCCCCCGCTTCCCTTTGGCCGGGCGCACCGTGCCGGGCCATAGAGAAGCAGGGGTGTTGACTGGATGTTTCTGCAGGCAACGACCCTATTGGTAAGCCTCGCCGGGTAGTAGGTGTCGCTGTCCACTGGAATGGGTCGCCGCGAGCTCGATGGTTGGGCGGTCCTCACCGGCCTCTTCCATTCGACGCAGCAGTCGCTCGCGCATCACGGCCTTGACCTGGTCGTAGGCGTCGTACTCGATAAGGTTGTGGAGCTCGTAGGGATCGGCTTCCAGGTCGTAGAGGAACTCCTCGACGTAGTGGTCGCTCCTGGGATCGCTGCCGCCGCGTTTGTCCGGTGCGCTGACGCTGTACTTCCAGCGGTGAGTGCGCACGGCGCGTCCGACTTGGGCCTCGCTGATCTGCAGGAAGACCTCCTCCGGCCACGCCTCCGTCGTCTTGTTGGCCAGGGGCAGAATCGAGCG
>CAZEXX010000071.1:0-14609 GCA_964516885.1 uncultured Anaerolineales bacterium
ATGCGGTCGGCGGCGTTCGAGCGTAGTGTGGAGCGCCTACGTCACGCCACCGGCATTGTCATCCCGGTCTATCTTCCGGAAAGCGCTGACCGTGCCCAGGGGGCACTGCTGCTGCGGGATACGGTCATGTCTTGCTGCGCCCAGGTCGACGATCCGACCGCAGTGTGTCTGAGCGTGGATGGCGCCGACAGCGGCGCGGACGCTGCCCGGGCGTTGTCGGAAGACTTCGGGACCTCCACCGTGGTCGCGCCGGTCAATATGGGCAAACTCCACGGTGTTGTGGAGGGGTTCCGCATCTTGCTGCGTCGCCCTGAGCTAGCCTACTTCGCGGTTCTCGATTCCGACAGTGATCATTTCGGCAACGAATTGCTCAACTTCGTTCGGGCGGCTGAGCACATCATTCAGGAGACCGGGGACTCGCGGGTGATGGTGTTGGGCCGCCGTATCTCGCGTCACCGCCCGATGGGCTGGCTGCGGGGGGAACTCGAGGAGCTGGCCGATCAGATGTTGCTCCAAGCTCTGACCTACCACGCTGCGGTATCCGATCGACCCCTGCAGTTTGAGTACGCAACGGTTCTGGAGGCGATCCCTGACTTCCACTCCGGGTATAAGCTCTTTAGTCGGGACACGGCTTCGGAAGTCTTTCTGAGCGACCCTGACATGGCAGGCCTATCACCGACGTCGTACTACCGGCACGCTGTCGAAGTGGTGATGTCGGTGGAGGCAATCTTGGGCGGTGCGCGCATGGGGTTGGTCAATCGCACGACCTATAACCGGCAGCCGGTGACGACCTTCGGCAAGCTGAACCAATCCGCTGTGACGGGTGATATGATTGCATGGCCGTGCCGGCGACTCGGTGTGCCGCTGGCCTTTGTGCGGCAGTGGTTGGCCAATATCGTGCCGTCGTTGCTCTTGGGAACGCTGATTCCTGAAGGGAGGGACCAGCTTGAGGCCGTCTGTGACAGGGTCCTATCCGCGTACGGTGAGCATTTCGAACCCGAGCTACTGGCTCGACGCCCACTGTTCCTCTGATTGTTTCCCTCCGGTGCCCGGCGAGAAAGAACAGCCGGGTGCCGGAAATCTAGTTCATGCTCCAAAGACCCCTTGATGCACAACCTTGCCACCGGCGAGCTCCAGGATGTGAGTCAATCCGCTGGGAAACTCGCTGGGTTGATGCGTCACGTAGATCAGGGTGCGGGTGGCCTCCGCCGTGACCTCGTCAAGTGCCCGAAGCACCTCCTCCAGGTGGGTAGGGTCAAGGCCTTGACACGGTTCATCGAGAATCAGCAGCTCCGGATCTTTCACCAAAGCACGGGCGATCAGCGCCAGGCGCTGTTGGCCCTTTGGCAGGTGTCGGAACGGGCTATGGGCGGCGTCCTCAAGGCCCATCCGCTTGAGCCACCGGTGCGCGCGGGTTCGCTGTTCGTCGGTGCATCTGCGATGCAGTCCGATGGAGTCGAAGTAGCCTGAGCAGACGATGTCGAAGGGGGTGGTGTGGGGCGGATGGTATCGATGGAGTTCGGGGGATACCCAACCGATCCGACGTTTGATCTCCCAGATGCTCTCGCCGCTTCCCCGGGGCCGCCCGAACAGGATGATTCTGTTGGCATAGGCCTGCGGGTGGTCGCCCAAGATCAGGCTGAGCAGAGCGGACTTGCCGGCGCCGTTGGGACCGACCAGGGCCCATTTCTCACCTCGCCTAACAGTCCAGCCCAGCTCCTGCAGGATCTGCACACCGTTATGGACCACGTTGATGTCCTGCAGGTGAATCACCGGTGGCGCGTCCGTCTCCGGGGAGTGCAGCAGGCTCTTGGCGGTGTTCGTCTGCCGTGAGGTCGCCGGCACCGATTGAGCTAACACCTCGTCTTTCGGGCCCTGTGCCACAATTCCACCTCTGTTCAGGCTGAGGATGTGCGTCACGGTGTCCATCATCTCGGTGCCTTCGGACATCAGAATGAGGAGCTGGATCCCGTTCTGTGCCGCGATCTCTGAGAGTGCGGAATCGAGCTTCTTCCTGAAGGCTTGGTCCAGACCCGTCAGCGGATCATCCAAGATCAGCAGACGGGGCGCGCGGAGCAACGCGCGTGCGATCTGCACCCGGCGCCATTCGCCGTCGGAGAGCTGATGCAGGCGGCGGGAGAGAAGCGGGGTGATTTCAAGAAGGGCGAAGATGTTGTCGCGTCGAGTTTCGAAGGCAGCCGGTCTATCCGCCAGTGCGCCTTCCGCAGGCGCGCCTTCTGCAGGCGCAGCCTCCGGTCGGACTTCGTAGGGGTTCTGCTTCCAGACACCGGCAGCGGAGAGCGTGCTCTCAACGGTGGGGGAGGCTGTCTCCAGGTCCGCGTGCCAGCGTGCTTGATGGAAGGAGGCCCCGCCGCCGGGGCGACCGTTGAAGGTCGCGTAGGTGATCTGGTCCCGGACCGCTCGGGCGTCCGTCATCTGTGGCTCTCGCAACCCGGGAAGCGTGGTGACGATGCGGCCCTGCTGTGGGGTTAGACCCCCGGCAATGGCTTGTGCGATCAAGGCTTTACCCGAGTCGATAGGGCCCACCATGGCCCAGTGCTCTCCTTCGTGGAGCGTCCACGTGAGAGGCCCGATGCTCGATTTGCCGTATTGTGCCAGTACAACGTTGTGCAGCGAGATGATCTGTGTCGCTGTTGCTGTATCCGTGGAGGTCATTGTGTAACTTCGATCTTGGCTAACCGGGGCAATCCGGCACACAAGCTCATCCTGCCTTCAGAGAAGCGGTGCTACCTGGGCGCAGACGGCGTCTAGGAAGGCTTGATCTTGGTCGGTGAACGGTGCCAAAGCGTGTGAGTCGATATCAAGCTCCCCTACGATCATGTCTTCCTTGAGAATCGGCACGACAATCTCAGAGCGCACATCCGGGCTGCAGGAGAGGTAGTTGGTCTCCAGCGTGACATCTTGCACGATGAACGTAGCTTCTGTCGCGGCAGCCTGTCCGCAGATCCCTTTGCCGAAGGGGATTCGTGTGTGTTCTGTGGGGGCACCGGCGTAGGGCCCCAGGACCAGCTCTCTCTCGGCAACAGGGTCGACGAGATAGAACCCAACCCAGTCATAGTGAGGGACTTCGTTCTTAAGCACCTCGCAGATTCTCGTGAGGGTCTCATCGCGCTCGTTGTCCCGATGGGTGTTGATGATCTGCTCGACTTTCGTCAGAATCCCATCAAAGCCAGGTCTGTTGTTCACGGACTGTACTCCATACTATGAGACTAGATGAACAACAGTCCACACCCGTAGTTCACGGGTGTGGACTGTGGAAGATGAGACTAAGCTCGAACTCAGTCCTAGTCCGAATAAGGCTCGAACCAGTCCTTCTCGACGCCGCAGTCTGGACAGGTCCAGTCTTCCGGTAGCTTTTCGAAGGGAGTCCCGGCTGGAATACCATTGTCGGGATCGCCGACCTCTGGGTCGTAGATGTAGCCACATACAGTGCACTCGTACTTCTGCATATCAAACCCTCCTCTATCTGCTTTTGGGGACCAACCGTGACGCTGACTGCTGTCTTGGGGATGCCTGGTCGTATGTGCGTCCTCAGCTGACTGTGACAGCGTAGATTATAGGAGGCTCAGTTCAGCTGTCAAGCCAGAATCCGCAGCTTCCACGAGCCCTCTTTGCCGGTTATGTACCTATGCCGCTGGGCAGCAAACGCTGGATCGAGCTCGGATAATGGAGTTGCGCTGCCGTTCAGAAGAACGGGCGGATCGATGGCTCGCACTTTGGGCAGGGCGACCAGATCGTGTGCACCGGCAGACTCGCCTTCGACGCGGGCGAAATCAACATCGCGGCGCAGCCACTGCAGCCAGTGGTCGATCTCTGCATCGTGGGCTCTGCCGAGTACATCCATCACCGCGCGGTCCGTGCCCTTGAAGTCGGCTTCGGTGATGATTTCGTGGGCCAGAGCGACGCGCAACGCTTCAGCCATGACGGCGTACCAGCCGACCTCCTGGACTGAGCACCAGCACGCATCGTCGAGTTGGATAAAGTGCTCCCCCAACCAACGGGCGGCATCAAGGCTGTCTACGACAATCTGCTCTTGGTGCACGACGAGATGCTCAAGGAGTGCGGCACCGTCCTGCTGCGAGAATGTGCCCACATCCATAATGCCGTCGCGCAGGAAATAGTCCAGTCGGTCAGCACATAGCTGCGGAAGCGGCTGCTCGAGCAGCGGGTAGTTGTCGGCTTCCGTCACCTTGCGCCAGTCTAGCGCGTGGTTGGCCAATATACCGGGTAGGTCTGAACTGAGGATCATCTCATCGCGGTGGACTTCGTGATAGTCATGGTCTCGGTTCGGGTAGACGAAGTCAACGACGTGCGAGAGCGCCGTATGAGCGACATCATGGATAAGGCCGGCCGCCTGTTCTACTACATCGGCCCCAAGTCGCTGGAGAAGCGCCGCCACACCTCGCGAGTGATGCAGCCGAGTGGTGCTACGTTCGGGCTTGATGAACGCTGTGATACCGCCCTGGTGGATGTCGGCTAGACGCTGTACGGCCCTGGAGTTGTAGAGATCGACCAGCAACGGTTCTGTGAAACAAACCTCACCGTAGACGGGGTCTTGGAAGACGACGCTGCTCATGCGGGATCCTGTGCCAGGTCCGGGTACTCGGCTTTCACCAGCGCACTCTCGGGTACCTCCAGGTGTTGGAGAAGATCGCTGATCAGCGCAGCTTTGCGCTCTGCATCCTGCCGCGACCAGGTGCGGCTCTTGATCTCCAGGAAAGCTCCTCCATCCTCGGGCTTCTGAATCTGATCGAAGTTCAGCGCGAAGTCGGTGTCACCGTACCGGATGTGGAACCGCCGCCGGAACTTGTGAACTTCAATCGCCCGCTCCGGCTTGAAGTACTCCTGGTAGAAGCGGCGGCTGCGAGGGGCCGTTGCATTGAATCGCGAGTGTGAGAGCAAAACCGAGTTACCGAACTCTCGCTCTTTGGCCAGGGTGGTCAGGGTGAGCCGGTAGATTACATCCGTGACTTCCTTGGTCGCCGGGTCCACAATCTCATCCTCCCGATATCGCAGCCGGCTGGACCATTCATCGTCAAAGAGGAAGTAGGTGTCGTATTGCTGGCGCGTGGAGGCACGCATGAAGCGAACGTTGGGCATCGACCTCAAGCGCTGCTCCAATGCGCCGAGGTCCACATCCTTGATCTTGACCTGGACCTCGAAACTTCGCTCCTGTGCGACGCCGCCGATAGCTACCAACTTGCTCAGCACGCTTTCCTCGCGCTGGATCAGGAACTGATCCACTTTGCCGGCCATACGGTTGGCCTCTTCCTGCAGAGCCGGTACGTCGACAGTGCGAAGCCGGCGATCCTGCATCAGCCAGGTGCCGTTGACCATCACGTCCCGGACATCCTCCTGGTGCGCTGCGTAGACGATACGAGAGTAGATGCTGTCGGGGTCGCGCCGGAAAACCGGCGTGTGGCGCACAGCATCCAAAGTGATTGAAATCAGATCTGCACGTTTGCCCGGTTCCAGGGAACCGGTGATCTGGTCGATGTGCAGGACTTTGGCACCCATAATGGTGGCCATCTCGATCACCGTGCGTGATGGCAGGGCTGTGGGGTCCATCGTAGCGACCTTGCCCAGAAAACTGGCCAACCGGATCTCCTCAAGCATATCCAGATCGTTGTTGCTGGCCACACCATCGGTGCCGATGCCTACGTTGAGCCCCAGCTCCAGCATGCGCACGACAGGTGCGATACCGCTGGCCAGCTTCATGTTGCTGCTGGGGTTGTGGACAACGCCCACGTTGTGGTGCTGCAACGTCAGGATCTCGCCTTCATCGACATGAACACAGTGGGCGGCGAAAACCTTAGCCTCGAATACTCCCAGCTTCTTGAGCCAGGGAATGGGTGGCATATTGTGCTGCTGTCGATGGTCCTCAACTTCCTGAGCGGTCTCGGCAATGTGGATCTGCAGCGGCACATCGAACTCCAGAGCCAGTTCCGTAGCTTCCTCGAGAAGTTCCGGGGTGACGGTGTAGGGAGCATGTGGCGCCACACCGGGCACGATCAGCGGATGATCCTTCCATCGTATAATATAGTCTCGAGCCCGTGCCAGCGCCTCCTCGTAGCTGCTCGCATCCGGTGTCGGGAACTTCAGCAAGCTCTGCGTGCACACGGCGCGTAGGCCTGCCTGGACGGAGGCGTCGGCCACTGCCTCCTCGTAGTAGTACATATCGGCGAACGTGGTCGTTCCTGAGAGGATCATCTCCGCTGCGGCAAGCTGTGTGCCCAACCAGCTGAATCTGGGCGTGACGAACGCAGCCTCGACGGGCATCATGTAACCCATCAACCAGACGTCCAGGCGGAGATCGTCCACCAGAGCGCGCACCAGCGTCATCGGTGCGTGCCCGTGCGCATTGACCAGCCCAGGCATCACGACCGCGTTGCCGCAGTCACGCTGCTCGCCGGCGATATAGCTTGCCACAATCTCTGATTTCGGTCCCACGGCTACAATGGTGTCATCTTTGACTGCTACAGCGCCCGGGCCGAAGAGATCGTAGTCGGCGTTCATTGTTACGACGAAGTCTGCCGTGATGAGGCTGTCCACCTCCGGCTTCTGCACGGATTCAGTCATAGTGTTACCTCCATCTGAAATGTCGCTCAATCAAAGTGCATTCTCAGCCCGTCGTCCGTCACTTCGTAAGTTGCATAGACGAAGGGTCCAGGATCCAGGATCCGTGGCAGTAGTGCCGGCAGGTCCTCGACAAGCGGCAGGGAGTCCAGATCTCTCCGATTCACCCAGGTCGGTGTGCCTTCTTCCGAGGGGATCAGGAGGTCGTCCTTGGCTATGCCGGAGAATACGAAAAGCAAAATACCCGGTGGCTGCGGCAGCGTGATGTGTACGATGCCGCGGAGTGTCAGCGCTGCCGCAGCCAGGCCCGTTTCCTCGCGCAGCTCCCGCAGCGCTGAGGTGTGGGGAGACTCACCGGGTTTCAGGTGCCCGCCGACACCGTTGTATTTTCCCGCCCACAGTCGCTTGTGCGGAGCACCCTTTAGCAGTAGGACCTCCTCGCCCCGGGTTAGGAAGATGAGGGTGCGGCTGACCGTTGTGTAAGGGGTGCCTGGCCTTCGCGAAGTCCGGGCACTTCGCTGATCCTCAGGGCGCATAGATCTCATCTCCATAGACAAGTATGAGCGCGTGAACGGCCTCAAAGGTCAGCCAGCGGCTGGGTTGGAAAATGCGCTCCTCGGATAGCGCCGGTGTGGTCTTGGCTTTGATCCAGCGCCCTGAAGGATCCCGCGAACCCGCAGGGTTCGCTGAATCCGTAGGGTTCGCTATGTCCATCATGCGTTGGGTAACCTGACGGCACGCTGGGTCATTGCGGTGTTCCGTGTGGGCCAACATGTGGGCAAATTCAATGAGATCTGTGTCGTAGTAGCGGGGAAACCGTGGCAGTGTCCAATCGATGTCTCGACCGTCCCACTCGTAGCTGTGCGACAGCAGAAACGTGCACAGGATTTCGATCGTCTCCGCGTCGGAGTCGAGTGGAGGATTCCCATTCCGATGCAGAAGCGCACCGAGGGCCTTGACAGCGGCCGCTCTGCATCCCCGGCCTGCCAGCGTACACCCCAGTGTGTCCGGATGCTTCTGCACTGTCTGTGTCAGCACGTCCCATGCTTGTTGTGTGCGCGGGTCATCCTCATAGCCGAAGTGGGTCAGTATTTGGAGGGCGATGCCGGTGTAAGCCAGCCAGGGTGCAGCTGTCTTTTCGCCCGGCGCAAATGAGCCATCAGGCATACGCCCACGTTCGAGCAAGATCTCACAGACGGCGTCGGTCTCTGGAATGCGAGGTGTCCCCAGTTGGGTTAGCAGGAAGAGCGTGCCGAAGTTGCCCATGGGACCGCCATAATACGGGTCGGTCGCCCGGCCCCAGAAATTGGTTGCAGCCCAGTGACGGCGTAACCTCACCACCGGCGCCCAGGTGAGGATACGGGATTGCTCCTCCAGCAGTGCCGCAGCCGGTTTTCTGAAGATGTGCTTTAGCGTCAGGAAGCGTGCGGAAGGGTTGCCCGGATCCAGAAGCCAGGGCACTGGATCTCTGCCGATGGCATCCACCCAAGACATCGTGATGCTTTCCGGCTGCCGCTAGAGCTTGTAGCCGATAGCGCGCAGGAAACCCTTGCGCCAAGCAATACCATCCTCGTCCTCAATTCCCTTGGTGCTCACGCCATCGATGACACCCAGGATACCGCGTCCCTGTGTCGTCTCGGCGATGATGACCTCCACCGGATTGGCGGTCGCGCAGATAACTCGTGCGACCTCGGGGATGTTCTTGACGGCGTTCAGCACGTTGACAGGGTAGAATCCCTCACCCAGGAAGATAATGAAGCTATGTCCGGCGCCCAGCGCATAGGCGTTCCTCTTAGCCAATTCGATCATAGTTTCATCCGTCCCACTCCACCGCACCAGCGCTTCTCCTGAGGCTTCGCAGAAAGCCAGACCGAATTTGATGCCGGGCACGGCGGTGACCAGGGCTTCGTGAATATCCTCAACGGTCTTGATGAAGTGGGACTGACCCAGGATAAAGTTGATGGGTTCGGGTTTCTCAACGGTGACGACTTTCAATTCCAGTGGCATAGTGGTCTCCTTCATTCCTGACTGGTTCGAAGGCCGGCTTGCTCCAGCATATGCCGCAGATCGGCAATGGCAGCGTCTGCAGTCGCAGTTGCTGCGGCGACCGTAGCGGCGTGGGTCGTGGCAATGATTCGTAGTCCCTCCTGCCCTGCAGAAGGGAAGGGCTGGGCCAGGGACTTCAGATAGACGTCGGGATGGCGTTGGCGGGCTTCCTCCAGAGGCACGGCAACGTCGGCTTCATCATCCACGTGCACGCGAATTGCCTGCTCCGCAAAGCTCCCTATCTCGAATCGCTGGTGGAGCTCCGGGACAATCGTCGCGTTGAAGATAGCGTTCAGCTCGGCCGGTACTCCAGGTAGAACATAGATGAGTGTCTTGCCGGTTGTCAGCCGCACGCCAGGGGCTGTCCCGATGGGGTTCGGTAGGGGCTCGGCATTTTCGGGTAGCCGTGCCATCTTTGCGCGGGCTGCCTCCGGTCCGCGCTGTTGGAGATAGCCGCGTGCTATGAGTTGGTCGTAATGTCTCTCGACGAGCTCGCGTGCTCGGGGATGGTCGACGAGCGGGCGCGCAAGTGCCTCGGCAATTGCGCTTAGCGTCAGATCGTCCCCTGTTGGCCCCAGCCCACCACAGCAGACGACGACATCCGGGTCCTGGGCCAGCAAGAAGGCCAGACCTCGGGCGATACTCTGGGGGATGTCCTGGGCTATCACGGCATCGATGACGGCGAACCCCAGATGGGTGAGGCCCCGGCCAAGTGAGTAGAGATTCAAGTCGCGAATCTCTCCGTTCAGGACCTCATTGCCGATGGCCAGGATACTGCACCGGGGCATGCCCGTCTCCTTGATGGTTGATTTGGGGTCGCAGCTTTTAGCCAACGTTGGTTGTGGTGTGGCAGTGTCGCCCAGCACCGGCAGCTTTCATGGCCTATGAAGCGACTGTGCTCGCCAGGTGCGCCCCGGCTTGGCTGCTACAGGGACTCAGAGCTAAGGACCATATCGACGGCGCCTCTCAGCTCCGCGGGACTGACAGGTTTCGTAATATAGACTTGCACTTTGGCGATGTGCTCACCCAGGATGCGATCGACGGGCGTGTTCTGCGCGGTGACGACGATGACCGGAATCTCTGACAGATCCGGATCCTCCTTCATCGTCTGAAAGACGGCCCAGCCCCCCATGTCCGGCAACATCAAATCTAGCAGGACAAGCGCTGTTGGGGCTTGGTGTATGAGCCCTATACCGGTGGTGCCGTCCCTCGCGCCTACGATGTTGAAGCGCTTCTGATCCAGCATCATCTGCACAAGTTCGACCATATCCGGATCATCTTCTACATATACGATGCGTTGCTTATCTTTCTCAGCCACGGTGTGACTCCTCACCTGACTCCTGGGTAGAAGAAGCGGCGCTGGAATGAGTTGTTCATCCCAGCGCCGATATGGGCTAGTGAGCGCGATGACTTGACTTGGTTGGCCTGCGCACTGCAGGCGAACCCTGCGGGTTCGTTGACCTAGGGCTGGGCTAGATCTCTATATTGAGCACCTTCTTCACGCTCGCGAGAAGCTCTTGTGGGCCAAAGGGTTTGGTCACATAGTCATCGACCTTGGCGATATGTAGTCCCAAGACCTTGTCAATGCTTTGAGCCTTCGCCGTCACGACGATCACCGGGATGTCGTTCAGATCTTCATCAGCTTTCATTTGCTGGTAGACTTCCCACCCATCCATGTCAGGCATCATCAGATCCAGAAGCACGAGGTCAGGTTTGACCTTCCGCACTGTGCTCAGACCCTCACGACCACCCACGGCACCGATGAGCTCGAAGTTGCGTCGTCTTAGGATGAGCTTGATCAGTTCGATCATCTCAGGCTCATCTTCAATGCAGACTACTTTCACGGGGTTCCTAGTATCTGCCATGAGGCACCTCCCAGCATATGCTGTCCATATAAGTTTAGCACAGCCCAATTAGTTGTCAATAACCAGCTGTGTATGCTTGGTTGTCTGAATAGTTTCATTGCATGAACTACCTATGGATCGCCAGGTAGTGTTTTGGACACCGGGCGTTCCCATAAGCATGAACACCGGATCAAGTGTCAAACTCATTATCTGAAGATCTATCTTCTACAGTATAGACATGTCTGCCAACAACACAACTCGCAGTATGCCGGGTGGGCTGGATGATTGGGGCAAGTGCTAGACAGACCGCATTGTGAGGTTGCCACAAGGCGCCGGCCTATCCTGACACGCACCACGGCGGTACTGGAACATCATCACCCGCTAGCCCCACCTTCGTCAGAGCCAAAACTGCATCCTGGCAGCCGGATTGCGACGATAGAGACCTTGCTGCCGCCCCAAAGGTGAAATGCGTCCCATACTGGGTATACTGTCAGGGACAGCTTGCACCCCATATGCTGGGGCTGGAAAGGAACAACATGAGCCGTGACACGTGGTTTCCTCGCATCCTGGTGACGCTCCTCTTTGTGCTCCTGGTGGCGGGTTTCCTCGGTGGTGCTTGTGCGGTGGCCATGGCGGCTTCTGAAGCAGGTCGTTCTCCAGCAAGTGTGGACCGCGTTGTGGGCCAAGCCTCTGCCACTGATGTGGCTCCCTTTGATCTGAGCCCCCGGGTCGATCCGGACCTCTTGCGCTACCTCGAGCATGCGGAAGATGATGCTCCATTGCGGATCATCGTCGTGCTGCGCATACCCTCGGGAGGTGCTGCGGCCCCGCTAACCCTTGAACCTGCCATTGATCGCGCACTTTTTCGAGCCCGCTATGTGCAGGCCAAACGGGCTCGTCTCACTCAGGCCCGGATGGTGCTGTCTCCGTTGCTGGCCGATGCAGCGCAACGCGGGTTGGTGGTCGCCGAGAGCGAGTTGTGGCTTGTCGATGCTCTCGCGATGACCGTGCACCCGGAGCTGTTGCGTGACCTAATGGCCTCGACGGCTGTAAGTGAGATTCACTTGGACCACTATCGCAGGTACGTTGACGGGGCTGTCGACTTCAGTTCAGATCAGCTAACCGGTGCTACGGCTGATCCTGGCCAGCTATGGGGACTGGACGAGATTCGCGCTCCCGAAGTCTGGACCACATTGGCCGTGAGCGGCACGGGGGCGGTGGTTGCCATGATGGATACCGGGGTTGATTGGCAGCACCAAGATCTCTATGATGGTTATCGAGGAAATGTGGGGAAGGAGATCTTCCTCCACGCAGCCTCCTGGTATGATGCTGTGAATGGGGGGACCTATCCCTACGATGACCACGGACATGGCACGCACGTTGCCGGCACGGCTGCGGGATACTCGACAGGCGTGGCGCCGGGTGCCGGCTGGATCGGCGTTAAGGTCCTAGACAGCGATGGCTACGGCTATGACTCGTGGATACTGAGTGGTTTCCAGTGGCTCCTGGCACCCGGGGGCGATCCCGATCTGGCTCCGGATGTCGTCAACTGCTCCTGGAGCAGCAGCGCGGGTGGGTCCACGGTGTTTCTGGATGCGATCGATGCGCTGAAGGTCGCCGGTATCCTTCCGGTGTTCGCCGCCGGTAATGCCGGTCCGGAGCCCGGGAGCGTTGGATCGCCCGGAAGCAACCCCGGTGTCTTTGCTGTTGGTGCGAGTGATGGCGATGGCGATGTGCCGGCGTTCTCAGGTCGAGGACCTTCTTACTGGGATGAGATCAAGCCTGTGGTGGCGGCCCCCGGTGTGAACGTCATGTCCACGTTGCCAGGTGGGATCTATGGGGTCAAGAGCGGGACCTCCATGGCTTCACCCCACGTTGCCGGACTGGGCGCTCTGATGCGGGGCGTAAGCCCGACAGTGTCGGTGGCGGTGATGACCCGTATCATCACCGAGACGGCGCGCCCCTTGACCATGACAGTGCCCAACCACGATAGCGGCTGGGGACAGATTGATGCCTTTGCCGCGCTGATCGTGTTGACGGACCCTGCTCTGATCACGGGGACCGTCGCCGACACGCAGGGCCGGGGGCTGGATGGGGCTACGATCACCGCTTGGCCGGATACGGTGGTGCCGGACCAGACGCTGGGAACTGAGGTCCGTGCGGACGCTGAGGGACGTTACACACTGGCGTTGCGGCCTGGTCGGTATACGGTGCAGGCGCAGGCCTTCGGATACCAGCCTCAAACAGCGTCCCGGGTGGACGCAGTTGCTGGGCTGCCGGTGCAGTTGGACTATGCATTGACCCGATTGCCGACTGGAGACGTTCATGGACAGGTATCCGTTGTGGGGCGTACGTCCCCGCCCACGACTTCGATCACGATTCGGGCCTTGGGGACGCCGGTGGAGACAACGGTGGTCGAGGGCGCGTATCTTCTCACGCTGCCGTCGGGTGTCACTACGCTGGAGGTCCGTGGGCTGGGGTACCGGGTGATTACCATCACCGTGAACATTGTGCCCGGTGAGGTGCAGGTACGTGACTTTGCCCTGGAGCCGGCGCCTAGATTGCTGTTGGTCGACGAAGGTGCCTGGTACTATGGCAGCCAGATTGTCTATTGGACAGAGGCTCTGGACGCTCTGCGCTACGCCTATGACCAGGCACGCATCAAGGCGCCGGAGTCCGATACCCCTGTGAGCACGACGTTGGCGCTCTACGATGTGGTGCTGTGGTCGTCACCTACTGGCTCGCCGGGGTTGGTGGGCGCGGGCTCGGCGTTGACGGACTATCTGGGTTACGGTGGGCGCTTGCTGATAAGCGGCCAGGATGTCGCCTATCTGGATGGTGGCGGGTTGGCCTTCTGGGGGCAGGTCGAGCCCTATCTGTTGGATCAGATGAGTGTCGGCTATGTGGCTGACCGTGGTGAGCTTCCGCATGTGACCGGGGCGGGCCCCTTTGAGGGTATGACTGTGAGTTTGGAGGGTGGGACCGGGGCCGGCAACCAGTCCACGCCGGACGTCGTTGCCGTACGAGATGTCAGTCTTGCGTCATCGGTATGGCACTATGGGGATGGCAGCATCGCCGGGGCAGCAGCCGATATCTGCGTGCCGTATCGATCGCTGTTCTTTGCCTTTGGGCTGGAGGGGATCTCCGATACGGCCGACCGGCAGGGCGTGCTGCAGCGGAGCATTGACTGGCTGACGGCAGAGCCTCCCACCACAGGACTCTCGATAGCGCCGGTTACGCAGCTGCAGCTAGTTGGAAACCCTGGGGAGCGCGTAACGCATGTGGTCAAGATACGGCACGTTGGCGTGCTGGGTTTTGAAGAGACCGTCACTGTGGCTGCCTCCGGCGCCAATTGGCCGAACCAGGTCAGTCCGGCTGAGTTTCAGCTGCAACCGTGCACGTCGGCGTCCGTTACCGTTACCGTGACGATCCCACCGGAAGCGGGGATCAACGCTGCCGATGTTGTCACGCTGGTCGTCAGTTCGGGTCTGAGTGCGACGCCGGTGACGCTTACCCTCACCACCAAGACCGCTGCGCCGGTACTGTTGGTTGACGATGATCGTTGGTATCCTGTTGAGGATCTGTACATTGAGGCGCTTACCCTGGCGGGCATACCCTTTGATTTGTGGGACACGCGCTCCGGGGTTGGAGGGACGCCGCAGCTCAATTCGCCGAATGAGGATTCCCTGGGGCAGTACCCGATCGTCCTTTGGTTCACCGGTTATGACTGGTACGCGCCGATTGAAGCTGTGGAGGTCGACCGTCTGCTGGCGTATCTCGATCAGGGCGGCGGGCTGCTGCTCTCCTCTCAGGACTTTGCCTATCATCACGAAGATGGCCCTCTGGCGGACCGACTGGGTATTCTGTTGGCGGAGTGGACCGACAAGGTGACGGGTGCCAGTGGTGTGACGCAACATCCCGCCGGTGGCAGTTGGGGGCCGGTATCGCTGGACTACCCCTTCCCCAACTGGTCCCACACCGTTGAGCCCGTTCCCGAAGCTGCCCCGGTCCTGCGAGGACAGCTTGGGCAGCCGGCGGGCATCGCGACCGGCTCGCCCGGAGACTCGGCGGGACAGACGCTGTTCTATGCGCTCCCACTGGAGTCACTGCCATTGGAAGCCC
>CAZEXX010000072.1:0-2393 GCA_964516885.1 uncultured Anaerolineales bacterium
CGACGCGGGGAAGCTGTTCATTGTGGGGGACGGCAAGCAGTCGATCTACCGCTTCAGGGGCGCCGACGTGAGCGTCTTTCGTGAGGAGCGGCAGGCGATGGCGGGACGGGGCTTGGCGCTGGAGTTGGCCACTTCCTACCGGGCGCACGCGGCATTGGTGGCGAGCCTGAACACGCTTCTGCGGCCCGTCCTGGGCGATCAGGAAGATCCGGACCGGCCGTACGTCGAGCCCTTTGCCGCGCTCCAGCACTATCGTATGGCACCTGCCGCTGGGCTCGAACCGCCGTATACGGAGCTGCACCTGGCGGTGGGGAGCAAGAGCGACGGGGCGCTGGATCGTGCCGCGCGGATATTGGCCGCGCGGTTCGCAGATCTGGTTGCCGGTGGCGATGTGGCGGTTGAGGACCGGGATGAGGAGACCGGGCAGCCCGTGGATCGCCCTCTCAACTACGGCGATATCGCCATTCTCTGCCGCGCCTCCAGCTCTTTCGCGGCCTATGAGGATGCGCTGGAGCTCGCCGGCATCCCCTATCTCACCATCTCGGGGCGGGGTTTCTACGACCGGCCCGAGGTGCGCGATCTGCTCAACGTGCTGCAGGCGCTGGCTGACCCCGCTGACGACCTGGCCCTGGCGGGCCTGCTGCGGTCGCCGGTCTGCGGGCTTTCGGACATGGCGCTCTACCGTCTGCGCCAAGCCCAGCGATCACGGCGTATCGCGTCGCTGTGGGGAACGCTGCTGCAGGATGATCTGATCTATCTTGAGGGCGAGGCAGCCATGGCGATGGAGAGCCGCGACCTGATCGCCCGGCTGCACGCTCTGGTGGGTCGGGTGCCGGTCGCCGCCGTACTCAAGGCCTTCCTGGATGCGACCTCGTACCAGGCGGCTTTGCTGCGGGCGGGCCAGGCGCGGGCGTCCGGGAACGTCGCCAAGCTGTTGGCCGATGCCCATGCCAGCGAGATCGTCGGCGTGAGCGCGTTCGCCGCCTATATGGCGGAGCTGCGTGACGTGGCCTCGCGGGAAGGTGAGGCGCGGGCGCTGGCCACCGGAGCGGTGCAGATTATGAGCGTGCACCAGGCCAAGGGGCTGGAGTTCCCGGTGGTGGTGATCGGCGATGCGGCGCACGGCGATCCGCGGAGCAGGGGGGTCCTGATCGATGCGGTGTTTGGTGTCGTGCCGCCCCTAGAGGCAGAGATTGCCACCGGCACGGGGGACACCCAAGTCCGGAAGGTCACCTCGGCTGCCTATCGCTGGGCCCTGGCGCGGGAAAGAGACCAGCAAGCGGCCGAGTCGGCGCGCTTGCTCTACGTCGCGGCCACGCGGGCGCGCGAGATGCTGCTGATCAGTGGCACGGCCGGCGCTTCCTCCCGGGGTGTGCTGAGCATGCGTGGGTGGCTGGAGAGCTTGGGGGCGGCAATGGACCTGAGGAGGGCCGCGCCGAAAATCAACGGGGATGGGGACCGCATCTACAAGTTCACGTGCGATCTCGACGGGCAGCCGGTCGCCTGCGCAATCTATGAACCCGAGGCGGCGTTGCCCGGCGGCGAGATCGGCCAGGCCGCATCGCCTCCAGGCGGCGCGGCCGGCGGTATGCCCGATCCGGCTATGCTGGCCCCATTTGGGGCGCCCAGGCTGCAGCCGGACGGTGCGGTTGAGGACGCGGAGCGCGATCCGCCGCGTCGCGTCTGGCGCGTCGTGCCGCGGACGGACCGGGCCAGAGCCCCCGCCTGGGTGGTGGGCCAGATCGTCCATACGGCGCTGGGCGCTTGGATGTTCCCTGATGGCGATGGTGGGACTCTCACTTCGGGAGACATTGCACCGGGACAGCATTTGGCTCGGGGTGCCGCACGGCGGAGATTCAACGATTTGGCTGAGGCGGAAGCGTTCTCGTGCGGGCTGACCAACGATGACGAAGTCACGGATGCGGTGCGGCGCGCGGCACGGATGCTGGTGCATTTCCAGGACTCGTCGCTGTACGAGGAGATGGCGGCGGCCCCCCGGCGGATGCACGAAGTGCCCTATAGTATCCTCGACGACGCCGGCAAGGTCGACAGTGGCGTGATCGACGCGCTCTACCGGTCCGGCGACGACTGGGTTTTGGTGGAGTTCAAGACCGACACCATCAAAGATGAGGCCGCATTGGATACACTGATGCGGAGCACGGACTACGGCGAGCAGGTGGCGCGCTATCGCGGCGCTGCCGCGCGGCTGCTGGGCGCCCAAGTGCGCGCGGTGGTGTGCTTCCTGAACTTTGGGGGCCGCACCCGCGTCGTTGGTGCCACGTCCGCTTGGCGGTGAAGGTGTCAAGCACCGTGGCGGCAGCCGCTAATGAGCTTCGAGAGATTGACTTGGTCACGCGTGCGCATCTCGGCTGGGCGAGTCGCACGTGGATGAA
>CAZEXX010000072.1:2493-14453 GCA_964516885.1 uncultured Anaerolineales bacterium
CTTGCGTCAGCAGACTGACGTGAGCTGCACCTGATGAATCGGCCTGCCTGACTGAGCAGAACACCTTGAAGCCCTATCGATGGGGTGCTGTTTCTTGGCCTGGGATTCATCTCTGGGGTGACAATACCGTACTGGCGTTGGCAGCCTCCAGTAGTTTGAGTGGCGCCGAAGTTACTGCCGATGATATGTTGTCGGCGACTGGCCTGCGACTTTCAGGACAAGATCCTTCGCTCTCTTGTTGAGAGATTGTGGGGCTGCGTCAAGCCGCTCAGGATGACATCACTTGCGGGGTCTTTGCAGCCTGAATCGCGGGCGCCGTGCGATGGCAGTGATCAGGATGACAGCCCGGTCTTGGCTTCGCCTCACCTGGTCGGGTCAAGCCAAACGGGAACGCTATCGAAGTACACGCCTTGATCAAACCACTGTTTCTGTGGTAGAGTAGGCTGCACTGATGGAAATCTTGAGCGCTAGGTAGGAGGTATAGCGTCATCGTGGCCGTTTCTTCTCAGAAGGCCGGAATCCCGGTGTTCGCGCTGTCACTGGCGCTGACCAACCGCGCGGCGCGGAGCGCCGTGCAGTTGCTCAGCGCCGATGCCGGCGAGCAGCTCTTGGAGGATGCTGATCTCCGGGATGAGGCCACGTCGCTGCTGCACCGTCTCTTCGGCCACGGCCAGGGTGGAAGGTACCGGTTTGATCTGCAGAATGGTGGCCAGGGCCGCGAGGGCGACACGATGATCAACCTCTGGCTCTCCTCTGACAGTGATGCCGTGTCCAATGCTGCGGCTTCGGGCGTCGACAATGCCGCTGTGCTACAGCGGCTGAAGAACTGGACACTGGTGTTGATGGGGACGAGTAGGCCGCGCCGTTACGGACAGGCCGGCTCCGACTTTCTGGTCATCGATCTGGTCGCGCTACCCCCCTGGTCGGTTGAGTCGCTGAGGGACACGGTCTCCGGTGACGTCGTCTTTGACTGGGAAAAGCGCCACCCAGCCGGCATTCCGGATGACGTCTTGGCCTTGATCCAGACGCTGCCTCCCCGACGGTTGCCCCGCAACCGGGTCCGTATGCTTCTGGGCGACTGGGAGCGCTTCCTCAAGATCTCCGAGGAGCTGGCCGAGGCCAAGACCTTCGTGCTCAACTACACCGCCTACCGGTTGGAAGCGACAGGACGCACAGTCCGCTTTGAGGTGACCGTGCCGGAGGGCTTCGATCGTGGCAAGGTGCGCGCCGCTGCGACAGAGTTTCTCCATCTCGACCGGACACCTGACGCGGAGCAAATAGGGCGCGCGCCGGTCAACGGTCGCGGCGGGAATCACCGGAATTCCAGGGACAGAAGCCCGGTCGTTGGTGCGATCAAGGGGCTCCAGGGCACCCGGCTGACTGTGGCCCTGGACAAGCAGGTCGCGGCACGGATCGCTGCGGGCCACTCAGTGCTGCCGAAGAAGGGACGTTTGGCCTACAAGGCACTCGGCGAGCTGGCACAGGTGCGGCGGCTGCGCTGGGGGCTGGGGTCACTGCTGCGCGGCCGCAGCAAGAACCCCCGGTTGGGTGATTTCCTTTTCGACGCCAATGAGGCCGGGCTGCCGGATCCCCAGACCGCTCTCCATCTGTCCCGAGAAGATCTGCTTCAGCCGGATCTTAACGAGGGTCAGCTGCGCGCCGTCGAGGGGGCTCTCAATGCGCCGGATCTCTATCTGATTCAGGGGCCGCCGGGCACCGGCAAAACCACGGTCATCGCTGAGATTTGTTACCAGGTGGCAATGCGCGGAGGCCGGACGATGGTTGCATCGCAGGCGAATCTGGCAGTGGACCACGCAATGAGCCGTCTGGTGCACCATCCTTCGATCCGTGCGCTGCGGCGCGGGCGGGCCGAGCGGGTTGAGGAGGAGGGCAAGCCCTACCTGGAGGACTACGTTATCGGCACCTGGCTCGACAAGGTGGCGAAGGAGTGTCGCGGGGATCTGGACACGCGGCACGGCCGGTTGGCTGAGCTTCAGCACTTGGTCCATCTCCGCACGGAGGTCGATGCTTTCGATACGGCCAGAGCCCGGTACGGAAGCGAGAGCCGGCCACTGAAGGCCGCGGTCAGGCAGGCCAAGCGCGCGCATCAGACGGCGACGCTGTCATTGTCCTCTTCGCAGGCGCTGCGAACGGAACTACAGGAGACTGGCCAGTTTCTGGTTGGCCTGCGCACGGTTGCTGCGGACGCGTCTGCCGAGGACGGGGATGGTGCGGCGTTGGATGTGATAGCGCCGCTTGCCCAGAGTGCCGATGCCTGGGAGCGCATATGGGTCCCGGCTGTGCGCGAGGGGATGCAGACATTGCAGGCGTTTGAGCAGGCTATTGATACCTGGACCGAGCCCGTAGGCGTGCCGGACGACGGGGTCCGGGTTGGGGAGGCACCTGATGCTGGTCTTGACGCGCTCGATGGTCGCTTCTTCATAAGCTATGTGCGACGCGGTTGGTCGGCGACTGAGATGGCGTCCAGGATTGCGGCCCGGGCGGCTGATGCTGAGCCCAAGATCGAGGCTCTTTCAGAGCTGTGTGAAGCATGGTACGCGTTGGTGGCGCGCGAACAGCCCTTGCTCGATCGCCAACGCGCCCGCAGGATGGCCCCGTCGAGTGGGCGTGCCCGAATCGCCGAGACGCAAACGACGATTGCGCATCACGAGGCCACGCTTGGGGATCTGCGGATGCTCAGGCGGGCTATGGGACGGGTGCATCGGGAGATATTGACCTGGCTGCTGCGGCGGGCCACTGCGGAGGGACCTATCTCAGAGGTGCCTCAAGGTTTCCAGGGGGGCGTGCGACGTGAGATCTGGGAAGCTGCGGTGCGGGGACAACGTCTTCCCAGCCTGCGGGGCGTGGCTGCCAAGGCCCGGGAGGGGCGCGATGCGGCGGACACCCTGGGGCGTATGGCATCGCAGATTGACTGGTGTGTGGGTCGGCTGTTGACCCAGGTCTCGCCTGGTGCGCTGGCGGCGGCGGAGCAGGGGCCGCTGAGTTGGCGTAAGTCGGGGCTGGCCAATCTCGTTGCCATCGGCGCGGATGGGTTGCTTCGTCCGGCGTGTGAGGCCGAGAGCGGTTTGCGCCCGTTTCTGCAGACCACGTTGACGCTCGCAATGGCGTCGGATCCGCTGCGGCGCATCCCAGAGGAGCGGGTGGCGGCGAACATCGCTGGGTTGCGCGGGATGGCCACGGATCTGCGGGCCGGCCGGCAGCAGCTGGCGCAAGCCGCCGGCGTTCAGGCCGAGGAGTTCGAGAGTATTGTGAGGCGGCTTGCAGCAGCCCTCGCGGCGAACCTGCGGGCGACTCTGGTCAGCGAGCAGCGCCGGCTGACCGTTACGGTGCAGATGTTGCGCGACAAGATCGCTGGTATTGAGAAGGAGCTGGCGGCGATCCGGACCGATCACACCGAGGAGGACGCGGTTCTGGAGCAGTTGGCTGGCGAGAAATCGCTGGTGGCACAACGGATCGAAGAGGTCCTGGATCTGGATGGCGCCGGTGATCTCGTGCCACTCCAACGGCTGCGCCAGATCGCTGCGGACGCTGTGTCTGCCGCACGTGAGGTGTGGGTGCGTGATTGGCAGACTGCGCAGGAGACGCTGGCGGCCGCCCGTGCGGCCCTGGCCGCAGCTGAGGCGACCTTTGATCCCGATGCGGCGTTCGCAAGCTGGGTACAGCAAGGAGAAGCGGCCCTGGCGAGCACCGAGGAGGAGTGTGTAGCGGCTGAAGCCGGTGTAGCAGCGGCGACCGAGGAGCTGTCGCAGACTAAGGCGGCGTTGGCCGAGCTGAGGGCCATCTACGATGGGGCACGCCAGGTATGGCTGATTGCCTACGAGATGCTGCCGGAAGCTGTCAGGCCTGGGACTCAGAGCATCACCTCATCGGCAACGCTGGAGCTTGTACGGAAGCAGTGTGTTATCTGGGCGGACGAGCGGGAGTCGTTGCAGACGTACCTCGACAGCTACACGGACTTCATCTCAGATTGGGTGAGTCGGGTGGCGTCGCGCAACCAGCGAGATGAAGCCGACCTGCGCCAGATCTATATCGACAACGCCAATGTCATCGGCATCACGTGTGTGCACGCCGGGGGCCGGGCTTTCTCCGAACGGTACCGTGACTTCGACACCGTGATCATCGACGAAGTGAGCAAGGCGACTCCGCCGGAACTGCTCCTGCCGATGCTGAAGGGCGCCAAGGTCGTCTTGGTGGGCGACAGCCGCCAGCTTCCCCCGATGGTTGGCCCTGCTGCACTGCAGGACCTGGCTGAATCGCTCGAGGTCGGGGCACGGGACCTCGCACATCTGGAGCGCTCGCTGTTCCGGGACCTCTTTGAGCGGTCACCGGTGCAGCTCAAGTCGTGGTTGACCGACCAATATCGCATGCACCCACAGATCATGGATGCGATCAACCAGTTCTACAATGAAAAACTGGTTTGCCGGATTGAGTCGCCCGATACCAACCGCGCGCATCACCTGGAACCGCTGATCCCAGCGGCGACACATATCGCCTGGATCCCCACGCCGTGGGCCAAGGCGTTCTATGAGACCCGTGTGGGCACCAGCCGGCGCAACGACAAGGAAGTTGAGATCATCGGCAATCTTGTCGACCGTATCGATGACCTCTGGGGCCAGGGGCTGGATGATTGTCCCCCCAAGGAGATCGGCGTGATCACCTTCTATGCGGCCCAGGAGCGGGCGTTGCGGGGCCGGCTGCTGGATAGGTCCGGTGAGCAGCAGTACAAGCACCTCGATGTGCGTCTGGGCACCGTTGACCGCTTCCAGGGCATGGAAAAGCCGGTGATCATCGTGAGTCTGGTGTGCAACAACTCGCGGCGTGACATCGGGTTTGCCAGGGCCCTGGAGCGCATCAATGTGGCCTTCTCGAGGGCGCAGGAGTTGCTGGTGATCGTCGGCAGCCGGGAGCTGTTCAGCCGGCAAGCAGCCGCTGCACGCGCAACCGAGCGGTACAGCAGGGTGGCCGAGGTGGTGAGTCGGAGTGGAGGCGATCTGAATGTTTCAGACTTCATCACACGTTGATCCCCGCCTGACCGACCTGGTCAAGATGGTTGAGGCCGAAGATTCCGGCCTCCGCGTCATCTCCAGCAGGGTCTACACGGTGCCCTACGCGGATGTCCACGCCATTGTCGAGGTATTGGCGGATCGTCAGTTCAACATCCTAGAGGAGTTTATCCTGCATGCCGCCCACGAACTGAATCCGCGGCCGACGCTGGGTGGGCTGGCGGCGATGCTGGGCTTGGATCGGCTCTTTGTGGAGGCGTCGTGGCGGAAATTGGACGCGATGCAGGTTGTTGCATTGGGCGGGGGAGAGACGCTTACCCTGACCGACCGCGGTCGTGAGTTCTATCTGCAAGGGCAACTTGCGCCGACCTCGCTTGAGGAGGAGCTCGATCTCCGCTATTGGTTCGTCTCCGACGACCTTGTCCCTACCAGTCGGATTCCCGGCAGCCCTGCCTCGGACGAGATCCTGCCCGGATGCAGGATTGAGGACGAGGACAAACAGATGGCGGCTCTCGCCCGGGTCATGACCGACGTGCAGCGCGTCATCTCCGTTACTGTGGAAGCCGGACTGGGGCTACACCAGCCGGATGCGGGCAAAGAGATTCACGCCGTGCGCAACTGGCGTCTCTTGGCTATCGGCGTCGCGCCGGTAGGGCTGCTGATCGTTCAGGACGGCCTGTCGGCTGCCGACCAGGAGGACAACGTCACCCTGCGCGTGGTCGACCTGGCATCAGGCCGGCGGGATCTCGCCGTTGAGACGGTGCTCCAGGGATGGGTGGATGCGGGGAGGGTGACCCTCCACGATTTTGTGCCGGTGGAGGATCTCCTGGCGCTGCTGCCTGACGATGATGCCGGTGAGGCGCGGACGGAACCGGCAGAGGCGACTGCTGAGCCGGATCCGCATCAGCTGCCGGCGCTCCAAAAACGGAGTGCAGAGGAGAGGGTAGCTGTGGTCGAAGAGGGATTACAGCAGCCCAACGGGGACCCGCAAGGCGAAGACGGGCTCCGACCACGCCTGATGCAGGTGCTCAGAGACGCGCAGCACACGGTCTTGGTCCGGGCGCCCTGGAGCAGCCCCGAGGTGGTTGACGACGAGTTTGTCAGCCTGTTGGAGACGCTAGCGGCGCGCAACGTGATTACCGTGGTTGGGTGGGGGACCGATCGGGCTGAGGATAAGGAGGAACGCCGCCCTCCCGCGCCTCTGGTGGCGCAGCTACAGGGGATCACTTCGCCGGGGGGGTACCCGGCACTGATTGTGATCCGGGTAGGAGACCTGCACAGCACAGATGTACTCGTCGATGGTCGTCTGCACGTGTCAGGGTCCGGCAATTGGCTCTCCGACAGCGGCGCATCGACTGACTGGGTGACAGAGCCGGAGGCCGTAGAGCAAGCGTTGGGTCGTTTCGAGAGGCTCCTTGCCGGTGCTGCGACAGAGTTCTGGCGGGATCTCACAGGCGAGTTTCTCGGTTCTGGTGAGGAAAGCGCATCGGAGGAACTACAGCACGGTCTGGAGCAGTGCTGCGTCATATGGGTCGCCGTGCGGCAGCACCAGACAGCGCTTCAGCATATCCTCGATCTGGTGGATGAGGCGCCCGCTGCGTTGCCGGTGGCGTTCCGGCTGATGGTCGTGACGCTGATGGCATTGCAGCGGCTGTCTGATGAGCTCCTGACGGAACAGGCGGATATCCAACTGCTGCGGGAGGCTGTCATCGACATTGACACCAGGTTCGGAGATGTGCCCGAAGAGCTGTACACTGCTGACCAAGATCGTCTGGACGAAACATGGCGCAGGCTGCGCCGCCGTTTGACGACCTACTAGAGGGAGACCTACGAAGCGCCCCAATACCCCACTGAGAGCGTACGACCGGCATCGCGCCGGTACCCGCGGCTGTTCTGGGCACTTCTGCGTGCAAACGCTATGCCTGGACCTTAAGGCACCGCTTGTTGGGGAGGAAGTGTGAGATGACCCGCTATGAATGAGCCAGACGCCCGTGCCGCTGCCCGAGATTATCCCAGCATCTTCAACGAAGCGATCGGACCCGTGATGAGAGGGCCGTCCAGTTCGCACTGCGCGGCCGCACTGCGGATCGGCAGATTAGCCCGGGATCTGATGGGCGCCGACCTGGAAGAGGTGCTCGTAGAATTCGACACGACCGGTTCGTTGGCGACGACGCACGAGAGCCAGGGCTCGGACATGGGGTTTTGCGGCGGCCTATTGGGCTGGGACGCGACGGATGAGAGGCTGGTCACATCGATCCAGGCTATCCGGGATACCGGGATCGTGGTGGAGACCCGGATCACGGACCTTGGCGCAGCGCATCCCAACACCTACAAGCTAACGCTCAAGAACTCGACGGAGATCCACCGCGTGACGGCCACTTCCACGGGTGGAGGGATGATCGAGATCATCGAGATCGATGGCGCTCGGGTGTCGATGCGTGGCGACACCTATGAGACGCTGGTGTACACGGATGCCGACGGCGACCGGCTGGCTCGCGTCCTGGAAGAGCTGGCGGACGTCGACGCGGTGCTGTTCCATCAGGGCGCGGGAACCCAGTTCGTCGAGATCAAGGCACAGCGACACCTAGCACAGGACCTCCTCCTACAGATTGGGGCAGAATACGGTATCGATCGAATCAGGAGGCTGTCTCCGGTGCTGCCGGTGCTGTCCCGCAAGGACCTCAGCGTCCCATTCATCACCTGCGCTGAAATGGTCGCCTATAACGCCGACAAAGAGCTCGACCTGTGGGAATTGGCCCTCCACTATGAGAGTGCGAGGGGAAACCTCTCTCACGAGCAGGTTCTCCACAAGATGCAGGATCTGGTTCGCATCATCCAGAGATCCGTTGAGCAGGGCATCGAGGGCACGGAGTATGCGGACCGGATCCTGGGACCACAGTCCGGCGCTTTCAAAGTGCAGATGGAGGGCGGTCGGTTGCTCGACGGTGGCATTCTGAACCAGATGATTCTCCATGTCACGGCCCTGATGGAGGTCAAGAGCGCGATGGGCGTGATCGTGGCCGCGCCGACGGCCGGCGCCTGCGGCGGGCTACCGGGGGCCTGCATTGGTGCGGCGAGCGCAATGGGTCTCTCGTCTGACGAGATGGTCAGAGCTATGCTGGCCGCGGGTCTGATCGGCGTCTTTGTCGCTGCCCGGGCCACATTTGCCGCCGAGGTCGCCGGCTGCCAGGCCGAGTGCGGTGCCGGATCGACCATGGCCGCCGCGGCGTTGGTCACTCTGGCTCACGGGACGACGGAGCAGGCCGTGAGCGCGGCGTCGATGGCGCTGCAGAACGTCCTGGGCCTGATCTGCGATCCGGTGGCCAACCGGGTTGAGGTGCCCTGCCTCGGTAGGAACGTGATGGCCGCCAGCAACGCGCTGGCCTGTGCCAATATGGCGTTAGCCGGTTTTGACGCCGTCGTTCCGCTGGACGAGGTGATCGAGACAATGCTCCGGGTCGGTAAGAGCTTACCCAGTGCGCTGCGCTGCACAGCGCTGGGTGGGTTGTCGATCACCAAGACGTCAAGAGAGATCGAAAAGAGACTGAGTCGACACACACCCAAGGAGACGAGTGGATGAATCTGTTGAGAGCGTTGAGCGATACACCGGGAGTGTCGGGATTTGAGGAACGAGTCCGCAAGGTCGTCATCGCAGAATTGGAGCCGGTCTGTGATGAGGTGCTGGTCGACAGGATCGGCAACGTGATCGGCATCAGGCGGGCTTCCAGCAGGGCAGAGGGTGTTGCGCCCCCAAAGGTCATGTTGGCTGCGCACATGGACGAGATCGGCTTCATGGTGAAACATGTGGATCGAGAGGGCTTTGTCCGCTTTGTGCCCATTGGCGGCTTTGATCCCAGGACATTGATCGCCCAGAGAGTGATTATACACGGTGAGCACGATGTCAAAGGGGTGATTGCGCCCCAACCGAACTGGATTCTGGGGGACGGAGACCGAAGCAAGGTACTCGATATCAAAGACCTGGTCATCGATGCGGGCATGAGCAGAGAAGAGATATCCAACGTCGTGACCATCGGCGATGTGATCAGCCTGGCGCAACCCTTCGAAGAGCTGAATGACAAGGTCGTTGCCGGCAGGAATTTCGACGACCGCGTCGGAGTGTACACAATGCTCGAAGCGATGAAGCGAGTTCCCGAGTGCCAGGTGGACATCTATGCAGTCGCCACCGTTCAGGAGGAGGTGGGTCTTCGCGGCGTGCCGACGGCGGCCTATGCTATTGACCCCGATATCGGGATTGCTATCGATGGCAGTCTGGCATCCGACATCCCCTACGCAAAGGACGAGGATCGGCATTGCGTGATGGGGGCGGGCACAGGGATCTATATTATGGACAGTCGTACCATCAGCGATCGTAAGCTGGTGCGCTTTTTGGTCCAGCTTGCCGAGGAGAACGGGATCAAGTACCAGATGAACCTGGGCGGCGGCACCGATGCCTCGATCATTCAGCGGAACAGGACAGGTGCACGGGTATGCACGATCGGCCCGCCGACGCGGTATATGCACTCGACGGCCCAGCTCTGCAGCAAGGAGGACATTGAGAGCACGATCCAGCTGTTGGTGGTCTTCCTGGAGAACGCCCACGCCGGCGGGTTGAGCTGAGATGAGGAGAGAATATGCTGTTCCTGAATGAGCGTGACATTATGGACGCCCTGACCCTCAAAGACGTGATGGGTTGCGTGGAAGAAGCGCTGCGCATCTATGAGGACAAGACGTTCGTGATGCCTGAGCGGATGGCGGTGCCCTGCGGTGAGGATAATCTGCTCCTGCTGATGCCGTGCGTATCGATGGACAGTATCGTAACCAAGCTGGTCAGCGTCTATCCGGGGAACAAGGCACGGGGCAGACCGGTGATTGACGGGCTCGTAGTTCTGTACGATCGCTCCACCGCTGAGATCCTGGGGTTGATGGATGGCAAGACGATCACGGCGATGAGAACGGGGGCCGTGACCGGGGTCAGTATCGCATACCTGTCCAGGGCCGATGCCCGATCGGTAGGGCTTGCCGGCTGCGGAGTACAGGGCTACTACCAGCTACTATACGCCTGCGCCGCTCGGGACATCTCCAAGATCAAGCTGTATGACATCAACCCTGCGGCGGTCCCACCCTTGGTCGACAAGCTGCATACATCGCTCCCCGGCATCGAGATCGAGATCTCCGACTCGCCCGAAGCACTGCTCCTGGCCTCGGACATTGTGATCGCGGCGACGACGGCCCGAAGGCCGATCTTTCCTGACGATCCCGAGCTGTTTGTGGGCAAGCACTGCATCGCCATCGGTTCCTTTGAACCGGATGTGCGTGAGTACCCGGACGCTCTCTTCTCGCTGGTCGAGAAGGTCTGGGTCGATATCGACTTTGCCAAGGAGGAGTCCGGCGAGCTGCTCGTGCCGCTGCAGAAGGGACTCCTACAGGAGGATCAACTGGAGACGCTGGGGCATTTCATCCAGTCCGGTAGAGCACCGGAGAGAGGTGCCGATGGCACCACCTTTTCGAAAGCGGTGGGCATGGCGCTCTTTGATCTGACCACCGCACGACTGGCCTACACCAACGCGCTTGAAAAAGGACTGGGTACCGAACTATAGGAGGGTGGTATGGTCCAAACGGACTTCTCGAAAGAGGAATTTCAGGCACGCAGGACGAAAGTCACCCAGACGATCGGGCCTGAGGCAGCCGCTCTGGTCCGGGGTTCCCCAAAGAACCGGGGTCACGACATTTTTCGGCAGAATAACGACTTCTACTATCTCTGCGGCGTCGAGGTACCCCACGCTTACCTCTACCTGGACGGCAGGAACCAGACAACAACGCTTTTTCTCCCTCATCAGAGCGCAGAACGCAAAGAGAGCGAGGGCGAAGTCCTATCCGCCGATAACGCCGACCTCGTCTGCGAGCTGACGGGCATCGACCGGGTGCTGGGGATTGAATTCCTCGCCCAGTCCCTGGAAGGGGTACAGGTTCTCCACACCCCTATGCGGCAGGCCGAAGGCCCGGGAATGAGCTGGGATACCCTGCAGCGTGCTCAACAGGAGATCACTGCCGATCCCTGGGATGGGCGACCGGACCGCACCCGCCACTTTGTTGCCATGCTTCGAGCGCGCTGCCCGATGGCGAAGATCCTGGACCTGAGCCCCGCGCTCGACGAACTGCGGCTGATCAAGAGCGATCAGGAGATCTCCTTGTTGCGCAGGGCGGGTCAGTTGGCTGCGCTGGGGGTCATCGAGGCGATGCGCAGCACCAGGTCTGGTGTCTTCGAATACCAGATCGACGCCCTAATGCGTTATCATTATCTGGCAAACGGCGCACGTGATGCCGGATACCGGGCGATCATTGCCGGCGGCGCCAACGCCTGGTACGGGCATTACAGTGCCAACAACTGTCCTCTGCAAGACGGTGACCTGGTGTTGGTCGACTGTGCGCCCGACTATCACTACTATACGAGCGACATCGGGCGGATGTGGCCCGTGAACGGGACCTATTCGCCGGTACAGAGAGAGCTGTACGGGTTTATGGTTGAGTACCACAAGGTCCTCTTGCACCTGATCCGTCCCGGCGTCACCGGCGAGCAGATCCAACGGGAAGCTGCTGCCCAGATGGCAGAGGTCGTCGAGAGAACCAGGTTCTCAAAAGGGATCTATGAGGCAGCGGCGCGACGAGCGCTCGAGTTTCCCTATCATATGTCACACTGTGTGGGGATGGCCGTCCACGACGTGGGGCATTACCGGGGCAAGCCGCTGAGGCCGGGCATGGTGTTTGCCCTCGACCCGCAGATGCGCGTTCCTGAAGAAAAGCTCTACGTCAGGGTTGAAGACACGGTGGTGGTCACAGAACAGGGCATGGAGAACCTGACCATCGATGCGCCCTTGGAACTGGACGACGTCGAGGCGCTGATGAAAGAGTCGGGCCTGCTCGATCGATTCCCTGCCC
>CAZEXX010000073.1:0-14437 GCA_964516885.1 uncultured Anaerolineales bacterium
ACCAACGGCGACCAGTGTCATGCAGATTGCATCCAGACGATCCAGGCCTTTCTCGGTCTGCGAGAAATCCTGTGGGGCATCGATGCCCGCAGAACGCCGCGGAATGCGTGTGAGAGCTGCCAGGACATCCTCGAGCCGGTCTATTAGGATACTGGTATCGTAGTTATACATACCGGGCTTCTTTGAGTATCTGTTGCCTCAGCGTGCGGTTCATATGATCCCGTAATCGTACGATGTCTACCGGGCGCTGTAGCAGGTCCTCTAATTCGGCTCTCAGACTTGCTGTGCGGAATAAGTTGGGCTCATCTGTCTCGAACACTACGTCAATATCACTATCGGGTCTTGCTTCGCCTCGGGCAAATGAGCCAAACACGCCCAATGAGACAAGCTTGTACACGGACCGTTGCTGTTCCATAAACATGCTCAACAGAGCCAACACCTCTTCTGTTGATAGGACTGTTTTTTCCATAGTGCAGCCTCCATCATCACGCTTGGCTTTCAGCATTGATGATAGCTACTGAGGCGCACATGTCAACAAGGAAAGCGAAACGACGCTCCAGATAGAGCGTCGCTTCTTGGAGGGGCAACTACAGAGACACAGAGACCAGACGTGCAGCTTCCTTCTGTGTCTCTGTAGTTATGTCTGCGCCTCTGCGATTACTTTCTCGACCACAGTGGCCATTGCTTGGGCTTCGTCCGGCGACAGCGCGCCAATGCGGAAGTCAGCGCGGAAGGTGCCGCCTGCAGGGATGGTCTTGACGTTGCCCTTGGCCTTCTCGGCTGTGTACCCTTCAGGCTCGCAGGTGCCGGCTTCGACCATGGCAATCGCGTCCTGATCGGGCGTGCGCGAGATCCAGCGCGTCCCAAAGGGGAGCTGCGATGGCATATGGCCGATGTAGTCCACGCTGCCGTCGGGGTGGAACTGCATCGAATGGGCCCAGCCCCCTTCGTCCGGCAGGTAATCGATGAAGAAGACGGCCTCGGGATCGAAGGCCATCTCGGCTGCGAGCACGTGGTGGACCTCCGGGTGTCGCCCGAGCTCCTCGATGAACTCGACGTAGCCGGGCCCCGGCGTGATGTGTGAGGGGATGCTGGACCGCACGCGTACGTGCTCGGGCGTGGGTATCGCGCTGTAGACCAGACGACCATCGTTCACCGGCTTGAAGTTGACGTGGGTCAGATAGAGCAGCTCCTGCGGAGACTGCTTCAGGTTAGTGATGGTCATGCTGACCGTGAAGATGGTGCTGCCCTCGTAGAGCTTGGTCATCGGCACTGCAAGGTAGCTGTGGGAGAAGGCGACGGCGTACTGGTATTGGCCGGTTAGGCCGATATACGTCCCATTCTCGTCCTCCCCGAGCACGAGAGCCGCTGTCTCGTAGGGGGCGTTGGGCAGTTCCCCGTGTAGCGGGTGCGTGTCCTCCGGCCCGGGACCGCCCACCGCGGTGATGCCGCAGTGCTGCATGAAGCCACCAAAGGTCTCCAAGAAGACGCGGGTGGGGTAGGGCTGGTCAAACATCGACTTCATGGTGAGATCCCGACCGTTGAAGGTCGCCGACCAGACTTGCTGTCCCTGGTAGGGCAGCATCACCAGTTCGCCGACGTTGCTCACCAACCGTAGGCCACACACTCCGCTGTTGAAACGAAAGGTGTAGGCGTCCAGTGTTTGCCCGGCCGAGCCCGGGGCCTCGACCAGCAGCTGCTCCTTGTCCGTAAACATCGCCGGGGTCAGATGGATGAGAGTTTCACTTGCTGACATGGGTGCCTCCGTGGGTGCTGGGTTGAACAATACGCTGTCACAAGTCCGAAGTCACAGGTCAAAAGTCAAAAGTCAAGTTCGCGCAAGCCCATTGCCGTGGCGACTGAGAGATGATGCAGCAAGTTGACTCAAGACTCTTGACTTTTGACTCCTGACTTCGGACTCTTGATTCTAGTCAAGAATAGCCTGCAATCGAGAGCAACTGGCTGACCGCTGTTCGCTGATAGCTGAAAGCTCTCCTAGCTCCAGAGCCGGTCGTGCGAGCGCTCCTTGTCCCAGGCGGTGGTGGGCTCGAAGTAGCCGGGGTAGTCCGGGTCGATGTGCTCGCGTGCGACTTCTTCGTTCAGCTCCTCGAAACCCAGCCCCGGTGTCTCCGGGACTTCAATGTAGCCGTTCTGGATGATGGGGTTGGGCATGCCGGTGACCAATTCGTTCCACTTGGGCTCATCGACCGAGTGATTTTCCAGGACCAGGAAGTTCTCCGTCGCGGCGGCGCAGTGGACACTGGCCAAAGCGGCGATGGGGGAACCGGCCATGTGCATCGCCATAGCGACGCCATACTCCTGTGCTGCATCGCCGATCTTCTTGGTCTCCAGGATGCCACCGGAGGAGGCCAGGTCGGGGTGGATGATGGAGACGGCCCGCTTCTCAAGGAGCGGCATGAAGTTTTCCTTCAGATAGATGTCCTCGCCGGTGCAGATCGGCGTGTTGACCGCCTGCGAGAGTGCGACGTACTGGTCCGTGAACTGCCAGGGCAGCAGATCCTCTATCCACGCCAGCGAGAACTGATCCAGCGCCTGACCCAGGCGGATGCAGGATTCAAGTCCGATGTGGCCGACGTGGTCCACGGCGAGCGGGATCTCGTAGCCGATCACGCTGCGGACATCGTCCACGTATTTGCACAAGGTGTCGATGCCCTTGTTTGTGAGCTGGATGCCCGTAAAGGGGTGCATGATCTCACGGCTGTTGAGGGTGTCGGGGAACCCGATGACCGTGTCGGAGATGCCCTTCAGGAAGCGGATGCCCAGGTCCATCTTGAGGAATTTGAACCCTGCGTCCATACGGGCCTTGAGCCGCTTGCCCATAGCCCTGCCGTTCGGCTCGGAGGGTGTGTCGCTGTAGATGAGGACCTTGTCGCGGAACTTGCCGCCGGCCAACATGTAGGCCGGCACACCATAAGCCTTGCCAGCCAGGTCCATCAGCGCCATCTCGATGCTACAGACGCCGCCAGCCTGCCGTGCGTGGTGGCCGAACTGCTTGATTTTGCGGAAGACCTTGTCGACATTGCAGGGATTTTCGCCCATAATGCGGTTCTTCAGCATCAGGGCGAAGGTGCTGCTGGCACCATCGCGCACCTCACCGTAACCCGAGATGCCCTGGTTGGTGTCGATGCGGATGAGCGGAACCCGCATAGGGATCCCCTTGAGGTGCACAACGCGCATGTCTGTGATTCTGAGATCTGATGGCCGGGAATTCTGGTTGACGTACTGCTCACTGATCTGTGTCATAATACTTGCTTGCCTCCGATAATATGGGTTCTCTGTATCATACGTGAACTTCAGCCGGGAAAGCACAAAAGCGTCCCAATGTAAGATCGCTCTCCTATGCCTCTCTTCTGCGATTCACGCGTTGATCGGGAATGGTCGTGCCCTGTTACTCCCTTAGGTTGGGAATCGTGGCGTTGGCATAGGGCATAATGCCGACACGGGCTGACGGCGGAAGTGGTCCGATGGCCTCGGCGATTGCGGTCTGTAGGTCGGCGGGCTTGAGAAGCAGCGAGGTGACCTGCTGGGCCGGTATGTCTGAGACGATCCAGATATCCTGCAGCCGTACGGCATCTCGCGCGAAGATGTGCGCTTTGTGGGCGCCGATCCGGAAAGGCTCCTTGACGAATTGCTCCATGACTGCCTGGTGCGACGGAAAGCCCCGGGCCATGAACTCTGCGTATCCTGCGCTGCCGACGCCGTCCTCACAGGCCGCCACGAGGATGATCTGACCACCCTCTCGGGTTACACGGTTAGCGCACGAGACAGCCTTGTGCGCCTGGTATAGATTGATGTCCTTGGGAAACCCGCCCGGGCACGTAATCATTACGTCAAAGGGCATGTCGATTTGGGTCTCGTAGATAGTGCGTATCAGTGGAATAGCCGCGCGGATCACAGCCTGTGGCGCACCGGCAAAGGCCTCGACGATCTTCTTCTGGCGGTTCATCACCACGTTGAGTGCCAGGTGAATGTCGACCATCCGGCCGATCGCTTCGATGTCCTGTCGGAGCGGGTTCTCATCGTAGATGGCCAGCGCGGATTTTGGATCCATCAGCAAGCTGTGATTGGCCGTGATCGTCGCGCGACCCGCTAGACCTATGGCCGCGCTCTTGACCCCACCGGAGAAGCCGGCGAAGTGATGTGGTTCCACGTTGCCCACGACGATGCGCAAATCCGCTTCCATAAACAACCGGTTCGTGGCGACCGGGGTGCCCCGCGGGGTGCTCCCGAGCTGAACCAGGTCTGGGGCGTCG
Organism: uncultured Anaerolineales bacterium; assembly: GCA_964516885.1. Classification (GTDB taxonomy): domain Bacteria; phylum Chloroflexota; class Anaerolineae; order B4-G1; family SLSP01; genus PWVB01. The sequence goes on from CAZEXX010000073.1 coordinate 4,275, forward strand.
CAATCGTGCGAGACGATCCGGTACCGGTCCAAGATCTCGGCCGGGACGACCTGCGCAAACGCATCTGGGGTAATCGGGATGTGTGTCCCGGTGGCAATGATCAGCGTGATGGCCTCGCGTGGGATTCCCAGCTCCCCCAAAGCGGTGAGTAACGGAGGCAGTAGTTCCGCGTGCGGCACCGGACGGGTTTTGTCGTTGATGGCGATAGCGGCTGAACGCGCGCCGGCAAAAGCCCTCAAAGAGGAGAGCCCGATGGGCGCGGCAAGCGCCTGAGTGATCACACCACGCGGGTCGCCACAGGCCTCGGTGGGGGAGGGTAATATCTGCTCGACGTGTGCGTCCGTGTCGAGGTGCAGTGGCAGTGTCCGGCGGCCATAGGGTAATTGGAACGTTGGCATAGTGTATCCTGTTGGTTAGTCTAGCTGGGTTTCTCTGAGGTGCAATTGAGTCGGCAGAGGCCTGTTGCCTGGCGCAGCGGCAACTCTGTAGCTCGCTGTCGTCGGGGGACAGTCGTCTATCTCCGCAGCAACCACGCGATCACGTTAAGGACGATGGTCAACACGAGGCTGATGAGGAGCGAGCTGACGATGGGAACCGCGCAGGCAATGCCCCTCGCCGGGTCCTCAACCACAATGTCCCCTGGCAAACGGCCAAGACGGTTTGCGAAGGGCAGCTTGCCCAACAGAAAGAGCAGTATGCCCAGTGAGACAATCGTCAGGCCGATGGCGATAAGCCAGCGGCCAAGTGAATCCAGTGTCAGCAAGGTCCATCCCTCATGGCATAGGCTGAGATGTTCACGCGGTATCGGTAGATACCATAGCATATTGTGACCGGTGCGCCAAGTGTCAGCGTGTTGAATCTCACCCGGTGCGTGTAACCATCTCAGAGTCAGATATAATAGGAAGCAATCAGCAATCAGCAATCAGCGATCAGACGGTGTAAGCAGTAAGCAGTAAACAGTAAACAGCGGATCTTCTAGCCTACTCCCTACTGCTTACTTCCTACTCCCGCTCCCAAAGCTGACCGCTGACCGCTGACCGCTGATAGCCTTGTTTTCATACACTATGCACCAACTGCTCTCATCGGAGGTCATAATGTCAGAGTTCAAGCCCGCAGATCACCCACATCGCCGTTACAATCCCTTGACCGGGGACTGGATCACGGTTTCCCCTCATCGTACCAAGCGCCCCTGGAAAGGTCAGGTGGAGAAACCACCGGAGGAGATGCGGCCCATCCACGATCCCGCCTGCTACCTCTGTCCGGGCAATACCCGTGCCGGCGGTTTTCAGAACCCAGCCTATGAGGAGACTTTCATCTTCACGAACGATTTCGCGGCGCTGCTGCCCGATACGCCGCACGTTGAGGTTAGCTCACACCCGTTGCTGCGTGCTGAGACGGAGCGCGGTACGTGCCGCGTGATCTGCTTCTCTCCGCGCCACGACCTGACCCTTGCTGAGATGAGTGTGTCCGAGATTCGTCGCATCATCAACGTGTGGAGTGATCAGATCGAAGAGCTGGGCCAGCAATACCGGTGGGTGCAGGTCTTTGAGAACAAAGGGAAGACGATGGGATCCTCCAATCCACACCCCCACGGGCAGATCTGGGCCGGGGACGCACTGCCGAACGAGCCGAGCAAGGAGGAGATCAATCAGCGAGCGTACTTTGCCGAGCACGGGCGTCCTATGCTGGTGGATTACGCCGATCTTGAATCCCGCAACGGCGAGCGCGTGCTGGTGGAGAACAAGCACTGGGTGGTTGTGGTTCCTTACTGGGCGCTGTGGCCCTTTGAGACCTTAGTGCTGCCGAGGCGGCATGTCTTACGACTGCCCGAATTGGTCAGTGAGGAGCGCGATGCCCTCGCCGAGGTCATGCAGGCTCTGTTGATCAAGTATGACAATCTCTTTGAGACATCCTTCCCCTATTCGATGGGATGGCACGGCGCTCCGACAGACGCTGGAGATTATGTGCACTGGCAACTGCACGCGCATTACTACCCGCCGCTCCTGCGCTCGGCGACCATCAAGAAGTTCATGGTAGGGTATGAGATGCTCGCGGAGCCGCAGCGTGACCTGACCGCGGAACAGGCGGTCGCGCGACTGCGGGCCTTGCCTGATGTTCACTTCAGAATGCAGGGATAGGGTTTTCCGACAAGCGCCTCGATGGTCGAGGCGCGGTTGGGGTTTTCCCGGATTGAGTCCGGATGTGTTCTGTTCGGTCCTTCCTGGCATTTGCCCGGCTTCGAAGATAACCTTCCGTTCCCGGGCCCAAAGGCTTTCCGCAGGCTTTGGGGCCTTCTTTGCGACGGCATTTTCATCCTGCGCGATGCGCGTAAGCGCACATGACATCTCTTCTGCCCCCCCGCCCAATTGCTCGCCGGCTGCATTGTGGTAGACTCTGCCCAATCCATTTTCAGAAGGGTGAGTGGCGACGATGACCCACGAAGAGAAGACAACTCAGCAGTTCAATCCTTATTGGCTCGCGCTTGGCGGCCTTGCGGGGGCTGTGGCGGGTTTCAGATACTGGCGGCAGCGTCGAGCGCAGCAGACGTCCCCTTTGATCAAATCAGCTGAGCGGCAAGTCGCCCTGGTGACCGGTGCCTCCAGTGGCATTGGTCGTGCCTTTGCCCTCAGGTTGGCGGAGCTTGGCTATGACGTGATCCTGGTGGCGCGGCGGAGCGCGCGCCTTGAGGCCCTGGCGGCGGAGATCACGGCAGCCCACGGCGTCGAAGCCGCCGTGGTGACCGCCGACCTCTCCACGGAAGCGGGCATCCAGCGTGTGGAGCAGGTGCTTGCGGCGACCGACGCGCTCGGTCTGCTGGTCAACAACGCGGGCTTTGGTCTGAACGCCCCTTTTGCAGAGAGCGAAATTGAAAGTCACATGAAGATGGTCCAGCTGCATGTGGAGGCTGTGGTGCGATTGACGCGTACCGCGTTGCCCGTGCTGTTGGCGCGGCACCGGGGCGCGATTATCAATGTGTCCTCGCTGATGGCATTCTACCCCATGTACGGCAGCGCCACTTACAGTGCCACCAAGTGTTATCTGCGCGCCTTCACGGAGGCGCTCTATCAGGAGCTGCAGGGCACCGGGGTGCGCGCTCAAGTGCTGTGCCCCGGATTCGTCGAGACCGAGCTGCAGGAGGTGGCTGAGATTGAGCGACTTGCCTTGCCGCAATGCTTCTGGATGTCGCCGGATGCGGTTGTGGCACGGTCGCTCAGAGATCTGGCCAATGACCGTGCGGTGTCCGTGCCCGGTCTGGGCTACCGCGCGCTAGCCGCGCTCTCCAACTTTATCCCCCGTCCACTTCTGTATGCCGCCGGCAGCCTGTTGGGTAGGTCGAGGAAACACTAGCTTACAGCGATCAGCTCTCAGCATTCGGCAAGAGGGCAGTAGGGAGTAAGGAGTAAGTAGTACGCGGCCTGACCTACTGCTTACTGCTTACTCCTGCTTTCCAGCTGACAGCGCACAGCTCACTTGCTTTGCTATGAAAGGAGCACTCATGTCCGAATTCCCGTTTCACGAGATTGCGCCAGAGGCGCTCACCGACAATGTATTCAAGGCGATTGGCCGGGATTGGATGTTGATCACGGCCGGCACCGAGGATGGCTTCAACACGATGACCGCCAGCTGGGGTGGGTTGGGCATCCTCTGGGGGAAGCCGGTAGCCTTCGTCTTCGTGCGTCCTCAGCGTCACACCTTTGGCTTCATGGAAGCGGGCTCGAACTACTCGCTCTCTTTCTTTGACGAGACCTACCGCAAGGTCCTCAACTACTGCGGTAGTCACTCCGGTCGGGACGTCGACAAGGTGGCGGAGACCGGCCTGACGCCGCTGCCGGGAAGCACCGGAGCCGTCCTGTTTGAGGAAGCCCGCCTGGCTATGGAGTGTCGCAAGCTCTACGCTCAGGATCTGACAGAAGCCAACTTCGTGGACACTGCCATCGTCGACCAGGCCTATGCCGCGCGCGATTTCCACCGCATGTATGTGGGCGAGGTGGTGCGGATCTGGGAGAGGGGATAAAGGAAGTGGCAAGTCACGAGTCCGAAGTCAGGGACCACTGCTGCGGTCATCCTGCTGGAAGCTCAACCACCCAGCAGAAGGGATCATGACTCAAGACTTTTGACTTTCGATGTGCTCCCTGTAGGCGCTCCGTGCTTCGTTCAACGTCACCTGCGCGAACCGAACCTCATCCCCCGGCAGCCGTTGCGCGAGCAGCGGCAGGTCGGCCTGGATTACGGTCGCGATCTTGGGGTAGCCCCCGGTGGTCTGGTGGTCCACCATCATGACGATGGGCCGGCCATCCGGGGGGATCTGGATGCTGCCGGTGACAATCCCGTCCGATACGATCTCGGTCGCCCCTACGTGGTCGAGGCGGGTTCCCTGAAGGCGGATCCCCATGCGATCTGCAGCCGCGGTGACCTCGTAGCGGTTTCCGAGAAAGCGATCGATGGTTTCCGCTGAGAAGTGATCTTCCTGCGGGCCTAGAACAACGCGCACGGTCGCGGTACCCAATGTCGCCATCCACGCCGGCACAGGCCGGCGCGTGCCTGCTCCGCTGATGTGCTGTGAGGGCGCGCCAACCCCGAGTGGCAGCCGATCTCCCGCCTGGAGCGCGCGTCCCTCGAGTCCCCCGAAGCTGCCCTTCAGGTAGGTGGCTCGTGAGCCCAGGTACGCCGGCACATCGATGCCGCCATCTACCGCGAGGTAGGCCCGGGCCCCGTTGAGCCGTCTGCCGAAGCGCAGGGTGTATCCGGAACGCACGTAAACGACGTGCCAGGTGGGCACCGCCAGCTTACCTGCCCACAACTCGAACTCCGCACCGCAAACCGCGATCAGGCAATCTCGCCACGCCCTCAGAGCCGGTCCGGTGAGCGTGATCTCCAGCGCAGCCGTCCCTGCCGCGTTGCCGACGAGCCGGTTAGCCGCCACAAACGCCGCCGCATCCATCGGCCCGGACGGCGGGATGCCGTAGCGCCCCCAGCCGACGCGCCCGGTGTCCTGGACAGTGGTCAATGTGCCTGGTTCAAGAACAGTGAGCATTGACAGTAAGGATAGTGCGATAAGGCGAGAAAGCGAAAGAGCGAGAAGGCGAAAAAGCGAGCAGGCGAACCGGAAAGAGGCCTATGAGTCCGCTGATTCTTTCATTCGCTGATTCTTCCATTCTTCTCTCGCTCCCTCGCTTTATCGCTTGCTCACTCAATCATCCACCACAAACCGGACGCGATCTCCAGCCTCCACCAAGAACGGCTTGTCTCTATTTGGATCGAAGAGCAGCAGTGGGGTGCGACCGATGATTCGCCAACCGCCCGGCGTGCTGAGGGCGTAGATGCCGGTCTGGCTGCCGGCGATGCCGACGCTGCCGGGCGGAACCTGCAGGCGCGGTGTCGCCAGGCGTGGCGTGGCCAGGGCCGGCGAGAGGCCCAGCAAGTAGGTGAATCCCGGCGTGAAACCGAGCATTGCTACCTGGTAGGTGACAGCGGCGTGTTGCGCGATTACGTCCGCCGGGGTGAACCCGCAGTGGGTGGCGACGTCACCCAGGTCCGGACCATCGTTTCCACCGTAACGCACGGGGATTTCGATGAGGCGTCCCGGAGCAAGTGGGCTCTCTGTCAGCTCGCCGCCGGCGAGCCGAAGAATCTCGGCCTGTAGCGCCGCACCATCTGTGTTCAAGGGATCGAAAACGACCAGCAGCGAGCGGTAAGTGGGGACTCGCTCGACGATGCCGGCCAGGGAGGCATCCTTCAGCAAGGCGTCAAGCGCGTGGACCCGCCGGTTGAGGTCCGCGTTCACGCGATCCCCAAACTCGACGGTGAACGCTGTCTCGCCAACGGGACGGACACGCGGGTAGGCAGGGGGGCGGCTGCGGGGTTCCACGGGCATAGGATTCAGGGCGTCACCAACCTGGAAACGCTTACACCGGCTGCCTCCAACGCCCGGCGCAGTGATTGCGCGATGGCCGGTGCGTTGGGCGTGTCGCCGTGGATGCAGAGCGTATCGATTTCCAGGTCAATGGTCTCCCCGGTGATCGCTTCGACCGTGCCTTCGGTCACCATCTGAACGGCGCGAGCAGCCGCCCGTGCCGGGTCGTGGATGACGGCGCCGGGATGGCTTCTGGGCACCAGGGTGCCGTCTTCCTGGTAGGCGCGGTCGGCAAAGCCCTCCGTCGCCACCGACAGTCCCTCGCTGGCTGCAGCCTCTGCCAACGCAGAGCCGGGCAGGGCGACCACGATCAGCTGCGGGTCAAAGCTCATGACGGCGCGGGCGATCGCTGCCGCGACCTTGGGATCTCGCGCAGCGGTGTTGTAGAGCGCGCCGTGGGGTTTCACGTGGATCAGGCGCCCGCCGGCGGCAGCGACGAAACCTGCCAGCGCCCCAAGCTGGTAGAGGATGATGGCCTCAAGCTCCTCCGCGCCCATACTCAGCGCGCGCCGGCCGAATCCCTGGAGATCCGGGTATCCTGGGTGGGCGCCGACCGCCACATCTCGGGCCATCGCCATCGCGACGGTGTGGCGCATCACCAGCGGGTCGCCCGCGTGCAGTCCGCAGGCGATATTCGCGGAGGTGACGATGTCCAGCATTGCGGCGTCGTTGCCCAGGCTGTAGCGTCCGAAGCTTTCGCCCATGTCGCAATTCAGGTCGATGGAAGTAGTTGTCAACGGTGTCTCCTTGTCGATGGCAGTCAGTCGAACGGCAGTAGTAAGGAGTATGGAGTAAGCAATAATACTCCTTACAACTGCCGTTCGGCTGACCGCTGATAGCTGATAGCTGATAGCTATCTCAGATACCCCAGATACTGCTTCTGCATGATCAACATCGTGTCCAGCAGCTCCTTGGCAGCACGGACGTTGTCCACAACAGGGTCCACGAGCAGGGCCTGGAGCGCCAGCTCACGGGAGCTGTGGATGATCGCCTCTGCCGTCAGGTCACAGACCGCGGTATGGTTGCGCAGCAACCCGGCGAAGCCCTTGGGCAGGTCGCCCAGCTTCACGCCGTGGGCGCCATCCTTGTCAAAGAGCGCGGGGACCTCGACGGCTATGAAGTCCGGCAGGTTGTCGATCAAGCCGTCGTTGAGCAAGTTGACGGCCCACTCTTCGGCGCCGGCGTCGGTGACAATCTCCTCTATCATCGGGATCACGCGCTCCCATTCGGTGGCCTTCCCGAGCTTAGCCTCATCTACCTGGCACCATTGCTTGTAGAAGTGGTAGAAGTCGAGGATCCCGCGGTGGTCCACGACGTCGTAGGCCCACTGGATGTATTCGCCGAAGTGGCTGTCCGTAGTGATGGGGAAGAGGTGGAAGGTCTCGAGGATCTCGCGGAAGAGCCCTCGTTCGGCCCAGGCCCCGGCCTCCTCGCGTAGCGCCGGATCGGAACCCGGCACGGAACCGAGCTGTTCCTCGCGCATCTGAGCGATGAGAGTGCGCAGATCGGGTAGCCTGGCAAAATAGTCAGGGGCTTTGGCCAGCAGATCGGGGTATGCGTCCTTGCCGGTATCCTTATACCGTACATCCAGGACCACGCTGAAGTGGTTGAGCCCGCCGGCCTGGAAGGTCAGCTTCTCCAGCGGCACGCCCAAGATCCTGGGCAGGTGCTGCGGCAGCGATGCAATCTCGTGGCAGAGCCCGATCAACTTAAGCTCGGGATACTTGCGCTGTACAGTCGTGCAGATCCGCGTCATAGGGTTGCTGAAGTTGAAGACGGTGGCCTCGGGACAGATCTCCATGATGTCGCCACAGATGTCCAGAATCGGGGGGATGATGCGCAGTGAGTGGAAGAGGCCGCCCGGCCCTCCGTTTTCGCCGTAGACCTGGCGGATGCCGTACTGCATCGGGATCATCCAGTCCTGGTCCCACAGCTCGAAACGATCGCCGACCTCGATCGAGATGATGCAGAAGTTGGCGCCCTGAAGCGCTACCTTCCGGTCGGTGGTAGCGGTGATTGTGAAGGGGAGATTGTGGTCGGCGACGTAATCCTTCGCAGCCTTCTCCACCCGATCAAGAGCCTGTGGATTGATGTCGTGCAGCGCTATCTCGCTGCCCTCCAGGACCTTGCTGACGAAGATGTCACTGAGCGTGCCAAAGCCGAACTGGGCACTTCCTGCACCGATGAGAACTATCTTCTGGTACATAGGACCTCCGATCTTGGAATGGCAGAATCACAGAATCAGCGAATCAGCGAATGTAAGAATGGAGATTCAGAAGAATCGGGACAACGAATGCTACTGCGCTCAGTGAGCCAGGTCCAAAACGATTGTATTCTGCATTCTTCTATTCGCTGATTCTCTCACTCGCTTTCTCGCGTCACCGACATATCAGCGTCGCACGGCACGTGGTGCGGAGTACCTCGTTGACCGCGCTGCCAAGCATGACTTCGAGGATGGGGGTATAACCGTAACCGCCCATGATGATCAGATCGCTGTCATAGGTATCGGTGACCTCCCGGATCACGGACCCGACATAGCTCCACTCCAATTCCAATGCCAGGACCTCCGTGCGCAGGCCGTAGCCGTCAAGGTACCTCTCCACTTCCTCCAGGTTCTTCATAACCACGCGGAGGTCCGGGTCGACTGACAGCGTCATCAGCGAGAGTCCAGGCCACCGGCTTGCCAAATACGTCGCCACAAAGAGCGCTTCACGTGCCTTGGGGCTCCCGTCGTAGGCCAGGACGGCGTGCTTCGCCGGCAGCGCCTGCGCTGGGAGGGCAAGCACCGGACACGGCGCGCGCACGATCATCGTCCGGAACCCCGAGCGCAGCTTTTCAAGCGGGCTGGAGCCCGGCGGATGGTTGAGCGGGGCTACCAAGAGGTCAGCCCACTTGGCTCTCTTGGTCACCTCGTGGGCGATGGTACCCGTGTTGATCGCCAGCTCGCCTGGAATGCCGGCCTCGTCGCAGCGAGTGTTGAAGTCGCGCGCGAGCTGCAGTGTTGCTTCGCTCTCTCCGTCGGATCCCGCGGCAAGGATGTGCAGCCCCACGACACGCCCCTCTTCCAGCTTGGCCAGGACCAGCGCTTGCTCCAGCGCCATCCAGCCGGTCTCGCTGCCGTCCAGCGAGACCAAGATGTTCTTGAAGAGATGCTCAGGACCCTCACTCTGGAGGATCAGCTGTTTTTCGCGCCACTGGCCCGGTGCCGGGTTCGTTGGACTCAAGCTCTCCGGGGCCACGGTATTGGCCAACCTGGTGCTCACACGCGCGATGACGCGGTCCGGCTGCGGGCTGTACTCTGATGCGAGACTCTCGGCGGCCGCGGCTGGGTCCACAGCCCAGCCCAGATCCTCCTCAATCTCTGCCCGGCGCTCGGCGACCCAGAGGTAGAGGTCGGCTTCGGTGCGATCCGGGAAGTCACGCAGCAGGCCCAGCCTGTTGATGGTCTCGACCACGGGGCCATAGATGACCTCATACCAGTGGACGACGGCCTCACTGAGGGGAATGGGGCGTTCCCGCTCCAGCCCCAGATAGTAGCGGTGTACGCTGATGTGTTCCTTGAGGTTTTCGTGCTTGCCTGGCGACGTGAGGCTGAGGTCCACACCCGGCAGCGTTCGCTTCAGGTTCGACCAGTGCAGGAAATCGGCGTACTCGGCTTTCAGGATCAGGTCGTCCGGCTTGATGTCCGGCGTCAAGGGGACATCTGTCCGGACTTCGGTGACGTAGGCCTGGATATGCGTGGCGCCAAGTTCTCGCGCGACGGAGACACGGTGGCTGCCGTCGCTGACGAAGTACACATCGCCGATCCTGTACACGTCGATGGCCGGCAACCCGGTCATGCCCAGTGTGGCGACCTTGACGCGAGCCCAGCGCTGGACGTTGACCTCGTCCTTGGGCAGGAAACCGCGAGTGTAATCGGCGTAACGCCTCACGCTGCCGACGATGGCGTCCAGAGGGATGTCGTGTAGCCCTCTCTCTGCGCCGGCCGTGGCCTTCAACTGCCTGCGCACTTCCTCGTACGAGAGCAGGTCGGCAGTCTCCCCTTTGAGCCAGGAGGTCAACTCTTGCATCGCGGCTCTGCGTCGGGCCCGATGGAAGTCTTGAATGGCCGAGCTCAGGTCCATAGCTCTCTCTGCCAAGTCACTCCTCTTTCTATCCTATTGAGATCTGGTCGAGTCTGGGGACAGTCTCATCTCCTTGAACAGTATAGGAAAGCCCGATCGCTAGTCAATTGATTCGTTTCGTCAGT
>CAZEXX010000074.1:0-14309 GCA_964516885.1 uncultured Anaerolineales bacterium
CGATCTCCGCGGGTCCAGGCGACATCGCTCCCGAGCGACTGGCGACAGGGCCAGATGCCTTCGTCAGCGCAGTGATCTTGCCCGCGGATGGTACGGCTTTCGGGGCCCTGACCCCCATCACGGTTGAGGGTGTTGCTTACGCATTGGACGCACTGCGTGCTGTGACCATTTCGGTGAATGGTGTGCCGACGTCTGTGATGACGTGGACCGTAACAAACATCACTCAGACCCTGTGGAGTACGGCGTGGACGCCGGCGGCTGAGGGGATCTATACGATCACGACTCAGGTCCTGGACTGGGCCGGCGATACGACAACCGACACGGTGCCCGGACCTACGGTGATCATCGACGTGGCGCCGCCGCAGGTCGTGATCACTACCGACAGCATCACCGACACAACTTTCGATGATGCCGGCTATGTCACGGTTGGCGGCATGGTTACCGACAGCGTCGGTGTAGCGAGTTTGGAGGTTCGGTACGGCGATCTTGCGTGGGCAGTGGCGCGTGTGCCGACGGACACCCATGCCTTTGCGGCAAGCGCGTGGTCCGGAAGCAACGTGCCACCTGCCGGCGAACCGGTGACGCTCAGCGTTCGTGCAAGGGATGCCGCCGGACACGCTGTGGAGGTCAGCCGCGTGGTGTGGGCCGATGCCGTGCCCCCGGATCCTGTGATCGTCACGTTGACCTACCGTGATGGTGTCGGAGGGGCAACGGTGATCTCACCGGGGATGACCCTGCGCGACGACATCGCGCCGGCGCTCGGCATAGCCTGGACGGGTAGTGCCAGCACTGACGTGGTCGGCTATCGCGTAGGATGGTCCGAGAGCGCCGTACCGGATGCGAGCTTGACGCCCTATGGTCCTGCGGTACGCGAACACGTTGGCGTGGCCTCGGAAGCTCAGCGGCTGTATGCTCATATCATCGTCGTGGACGGTGCGGGGAACAGCAGATCACAGACGCTGGGACCGATCTACGTGGATGAGCATCTGACGCCTGCCTATGCTCCTGGTCCAGATACCGATCACTACACCGGATGGCTGGATGAGGCGTGTAATCTTGCCGGCGTCGACCGCCGTGCGGCGAGGACGGGCTCCGACGGTAACGCGGGCACGCCCGAACAGCGCTTCTATGCTACGTGGGATGCCGGCAATCTGCGGCTGGCCTGGTCCGGCGCTGACTGGGACGCGCAGGGCGATCTGTACTTCTACTTGGACACCGGGGCGGGGGGCACCAGCCTGGCCTACAACCCCTATGCCGGAGAGCCGGCCGCCGACTCGATTCACCTTCCCGGCGTCACGCCGAGCCCGATCGCCGGAGGGGAGCCACGAAGTGGCGATCCCGCTCCGCTGATGGAAGCCGATTTTATGATCCGGATCGAGGACAGCGCAACGGCGTGGCTCTGGCGGTGGTCCGGCACGGCCTGGGTGACCGATACGCAGCTGTCCGCAGCCAACTTCCGGTACGATCCATCGCTGTATGATGGCCTGACCGAGCTGGCACTGCCCTTCAGTAGCCTCGGGCTATCTGCGGGAGGCGGTCTGAGTGTGGTGGCGTTTGCCACCGAGGATACCTCGATGCGGCTCTGGGCGACGATGCCGGTCGAGAATCCCGTAAGCAGTGTGCTGGCGGGGGCTCCGGCCGCGCCGGGAGCACTTGCGTTTGGCCTGGCTCGAGCCTACCGATGGGACACGCTCGCGACAGGCATCTGTCCCGGCGCCGGTACGCCCGACACGGATGCGCTGGTGACGGTGGTCGAGACGCCATCCGGACAGACGGCTCGCTACCTTGAGGATGGCTTGGTCCGGCTGTGGGACCCGATGTTCGGCACGCCGCCGGCTGACGTGAGCACCGGCTTCGGGGCGGATGGACAGGCGTTGGGCGTCGGATCGCCCATCAGCACCACGATCAGCTATCATAACAGGGGCACAGAGACGGCTTCCGGCGTGACGCTGCGTATCACTGCACACTACGGGTTGCAGCTGTTGGCAAGCAACCCCGATGTTCTCGATCTGGCACTGGGTGATGTGGCACCCGGGGAGACTGTCGGCGCGACTGTGCACGGAGTGACGGTGGTGGACGCGGAGCCGTGGGCCGCGGTCGACGTGCTGGTGTACGATGATGCGCATCCCGATGCCGGACCGCCGGCTGAATGGGTCTGGATCGATCACCGGCTGGATGATGCCGCACCGCAGTTCTACGGCATCGTTGCGCCGTCCCTATGGGTACCCACTATGACGACCACGCTGCGCGGCTATGCATACGATCCCTCAGGCGTCCCCGTTGTCCAGGCGGAGGTTACGCCGCCGGTGGGCGCTACCCGGCAGCTGATGTGCCCCGATGTGTCTCCTGGGGATGGTGTCTGGGCGTGCCCGTGGGACCTGGTGTCGACGAACGGGGGGACTGCTCTCGTCGAGGGCGATACCTTTGCCGTGCGGATCCGAGCGTCGGATGCGTTCGGCCAAATCGGCGACTGGACCGAGGCCTATCGGTTCCAGGTCGACGGGGAGCCGCCGGATGTGGCGCTGTCCGACACCTCGGCCGCGGGAGCGCAGGTGCTGTTTGTGAACAGGACCCCGTATGCGCTGCGTGGCACCGTCGTGGACAACCATGGCCTGGGCGATGTGTTCGTCTGCGAAGACGGCGTGTGTGAGTCTGCTCAGGTGTGGCTGGACCCAGCCTCCGGCGGCGACGCCGGCGGTTTCATCGTGGATGACCTGCCGGACGACCCAGTATCGCTGGGCGGGGCAACGTGCTCGGAGCGCAGATTCGAGGTCTCCGACACGGTGACGATCGGCGAGGTGCGAGCCGGCCTGGCCATCTCGCACACGCGTCGCGGTGATCTGCAGCTTGTCTTGCGATCGCCGAGCGGGACTGAGGTGGCGATCGTCACGCCGGACGGGCGAGATGCGGCTCAACACTACGATATCCTGTTACACGATGCTGCAACCGGGCCCGTGCATACCACCCAGGATGATGACCTCGATCTGCCGACCTATGACCGTGAGGCCCGACCGTCAGCGCCGCTACTTGCATTCCTTGGTGAGGAGGGGAAGGGCACGTGGACTCTGTCGATCTGCGACACTGATCCTGCGCCCGCGGAGGGCGCGCCCGGGGAGGGCGTTGCTTCAGATGGGAGCTACAGCGCTGGACGGCTCATCCTGGTGCCACAGGACACTGCGCTGCGGGCCGGACGGTGGTACTTCAGCGTCTTTGGCGATGAACAGCTCCCGGACTTTGAGTCGCGGTCCTTTGAGATCTATGCGGTCGACGCCGTGGGGAATCGCACTGCGACACCGCTTCGGGTCACTGTCGTGGTGGATGCTGTGCCCCCCGAGATCGTGGTTACGGATTGGCCACCGGCACCTTCGTCCTTTGATGACGCACTGCTGTTCGCCGGTACGGTTTCGGACAGCGGCACGGTGGGGGTGGTGCGTCTCGTGGGCACGGCGCCGGATGGTACAGAAGTGGCCTCACTGGTAACACTCGATGCGGGAAGTTGGGTCCTAACCGATACACTGTGGCTCTCTCAGTTCGGCACCTATACCTTGTTCGTGGAAGCTGAGGACGAGGCCGGCAACGTGGGTGTCGCTGGGCCGCTGCCGGTTGTGTTTGTGGCGCAGCCCGAGGTCGCGCATGTCTATCTTCCGTGCGTGATGCGGCAGCACCGTACCGCGCCAGATCTGATCGTCAACGAGATCCGCGCCGGTGTGCAGGGTGTGGAAGTCGTGATCAAGAACAAGGGAAATGCGCCGGTAGCAGAGGCCTTCTGGGTGGATCTGTACATCAACCCGGATCCTGAACCTACAGGAGTGAATCAGATCTGGAACGATGTCGCCGCTGAGGGTATGGTCTGGGGAGTGACCACGGCGGCCCTGCCGCTGGCGCCCGGTGAGGAGATGGTGCTGCGAATCAACGATGCCGCCTACTGGGCGTCGTACAGCCGGGTAAACTGGCCACCCAGGGATGGCGCGGCCATCTGGGCTCAGGTGGACTCGGCTAACATCGGCACGGCGTATGGTGCGGTGCTGGAGGACCACGAGATCTCAGGCGACTTCTACAACAACTTCGATATCGTGGTGTATGGTACAACGGGGGTGGCCGCTGTTGTTGAAGAGGCCGTGGTGCGAGCTTCCACGAGTCTGGATGAGGCGCTGCCGCCAAGGAGTGCTCCATCTCCGATCTTGATCCCCGGCGCAAGGTAGGGGGCTGCGGACGACAAGGAACGCGATCCGTGGCAGAGGCACGCAGGCGGTGTTGTGTTGCTCTGCTATCTTGATGTACAACCCCCGGTCGATTCTTGGACCGGGGGTAGACTCCTGATATCGCGGCGGGTTCGGTTACTCGGCTTCTGCTCACTCACTACATCGCATCTGCTGCGTGCATCTCCTCGATGACTCTGTGGACTTCGTTCTTGTCAATGGCCAAGGCCTCGCAGATGGCGTCGGTGATCCTCAACCCGTGCGGTGGGCAGCCACCGACCCAGACGCCCAGGTGCTTGTGATCGCTGGGGCACCTGCCCACGATCACCGGCACTGAGTTCAGATCAGGTATCTCATCAGGTGTGCCCATGATCAGGACGAGCTCCTTCAGCTTGCCGGCGAAGCCGGCCTTGTTGAGGTAGAGGAAGGCGCTCTCCATCTCCCCCCAACAGCCGGTGCAGCTGTTCTTCTCGATGATGGTGGCTTGCCCGAAGCGCTCCTTCGCGGCATCGGCATAGGACTGGAAGGGGCGGGCCACATTCGCGATTCTCTCACCGTAGACGCTGATGCGGTCCAGATCTGCTTCTCCCAGTCCTGCTTCATCGGCCAGGCGAATGTGCAGAATATCCTCAACGTCGAAGCCCATCACCGTGGCGCAGATCGCGTCCACGGCGACGACGTCGGTGCCGGCAAAGATGCAGTTAAGCGCCACACGATCCTCATCCCTCGTATGGGTGCCCGCGCGTCCCACAATCCCATCAACTACTGTCAGATGCGGCTTCATCACACGGTTCAAATCGACGATGCCACGGTCCAACCCTAGTCGGTGCGTCCGTTTCTTCTCCTTACCCGGCAACACGCCTTTCATATTCTTGAGCCCGCAGGTGATGCCGGTGCGTGCGTGGGTCTTGATCACAGGGAGGTCGATGATGACATCCGCTTCAAGAGCTGTCCGGGCGACGCCGAAGGTGTGCATCACATAGGCGTCCGGTGCTTCGACCTGCACGACCTCGTCGTGGTTCAGGTCGATCATCTGCAGACCGAACTTACGCGCCACTTCAGCGGTTCCACTGACCTCCATAGCAGTCAGCGAATCCACTTGGCCGGGGAAGTCATATCCGACGGACGATCCCTCGCCGATGATCACGCGCTTCGGGCCGTGCTGCAACACGAGTTCGACCACTGCTTCTGTCACGCGCGCGTCGGTGATGATGCGCGAGCCTGATGGCGATGGCTTGATGAGGACCGTGTCTCCGGGCCTGATGACGGACATACCGTGCACAAGGCCGACGGCGCGTCTGACCGCCTCAGCGACGTGGCTCTGATGCACCCTTGCGATCGAAACAATGCTCATGGCGCTAGTCCTCCAAATGATGCCCCACTCGGCTATCCGCCCACCAGTCCAAGCGAGTCCATCGCTCGCAGTGGTCCTGCCGATCACAGCCCCTGCCCGAGTGATTCAATCATTCTACGAGGGACGCTTTATGCGTCAAGCGGGAACAGCGTCAACTCACTATTGACAAGCTGTCAATAGTCGTGTATACTATAGTTGTTGTGACGCAGGCGTCATGACAGGAGGCTGATTTATGCACGGAAGACACGGATATGGGCGCGGTCGTCGACGTCAGAGCGGGCGCACTGCGCATCTGCTCGAACCCGCGGTTCTGTCGTCGTTGCTCGATGGACCGGCACACGGCTATGCTTTGGCAGAGGCACTTGCGGCTTTTGGCCTTGGCGAAACCTCACTCCGCCGGATCTATCGTATGCTGCGCGACATGGAGGAACGAGGGTGGGTGGCGTCGGACTGGGATACAGAACGTACCCAGGGTCCGCCCAGGCGTGTCTACGCGCTAACATCGGCAGGCGAACAGGTACTGGGGGAGTGGATTGACCACTTGAGTGAGAGCCGTGCGGCGATCGATCGTCTGCTGAGCACATATCAACGAAGTCGATAGCGGATCATGCGAACGCGGGAGCGTTCGGCGACGCCTGCGCGTTCGGCGACGCCACTGCGTTCGGCAATATCTGGGTCTTCGGCAACGTGCCAGAGACCTACGTAGCTTTTCTAGATGGGATATGACACCAAGGAGGTGAGAGCATGCCACGCTTTAATGGAACGGGGCCGCAAGGTGGTGGTCCAATGACCGGTCGCGGTGAAGGTTACTGCGCTGTTCCACAATCGAGGACTGGGCGTATCAGTGGTTACGCGGGTCTTCCCGGACGTTCAATCGGCGGTTTCTTCAACCGGTTCGCCGGACGGGGAACCGGCCGGTTCTTCGGCCTGGGACGGCGTCTTGGACGCGGGATGGGCCGCGGTCGAGGTCGCGGACGGCGGTAGAAGACCGTTGCACGTTGCAGGTTGAAAGTTGTAGGCCGAAGGTCGGCTCTCAACGTGCAACTTGGCAACGTGTAACTTGGAACTCAACGTATCAACAATCAGATAGTCTATAAGGAGGCTAGTATGCCACGAGGTAATAGAACAGGACCGATGGGAGCAGGCCCGCGTACAGGGCGGGGTTATGGATATTGCTCGGGCTACGATCAGCCCGGATATATGCACCCAGGACCTGGCATGGGTTACGGTGGTGGTATGGGCTGGGGGCGTGGCTTCGGACGGGGCCGTGGTCTCGGATGGGGGCGCGCGCACCGGTTCTGGGGTCCGGACTATGGTCCAGGCCCGTGGGACGCGGCTTGGGGGGGGGCGGTGGCTGCGCCCACCGCTGAGCAAGAAGTGGCGGATCTCAAGGCACAGGCCGGGATGCTCCAGGAGCAACTGGATCTGATCCAGGCGCGGATGGGTGAGCTGTCGGGCAAGACCGACGAGGCCTAGACCTTGACTGTGTAGAGAGCGACGGGAGGCTTTTCCCCCGTCGCTCTCTGCTGCAGAGGGGTGGAACGGGCGAGCAGCCGGAATCAACCTCCCATTCAGACCTCAAGGTATCCCTTGGCCGGCATGAACCCACCGGCTTCCAGGGCCTCGCCGACGGTCCTAATCACCGATACCGGCAGTCGCACACCGGCGTGAAGTATGGGGGGCGCAACGCTCAGGGCTCTGGACCCATACGCTTTGAAGTGGTCGATCGCCTTGTTGGCGTTAGCGAAGGCGTTGCCGTGTCTGATCTCGGCGACGGCATCGAAGGCCGCCTTGACCACAGTGGTGATGCGCTGCGACAGCGCATCAGCTCCGGCGATGTCTCCGGTTTCTAACAACGCGATCATCCGCGCGAACTCGGCTGCAAAGCAGTTCGCGGTGCTCAATAGCAGCCCCTGATAGCAGCCACCCGCTTCCTGAAGCCAGCGGGCATAGGATCCCTCCGCGCCCCGGACGAGGAAGACGCCGCTGGTGCCGCGATCCTCTTGAGGGACGTGGTCCTCACCGCTTGTGTCCTTGAACAGCAGGAAGCTGGAATACCTGACGGCTAGGCTCTCGAAGACGGCCAGCGAGACTTCATTCTCCGTAACCTGAGGCAATTGGTAGATCGCCGTGGGGAGTCCGAGGTCCAAGATTGCTTCCAGACCGATCTGGATCTCTTGCTGCGTCAAGGTGGCTCCCTTGGGTGGGCATACCGTGAAGCCTGCAACGTGACATCGCTCCATTGCGGTGATGACATCGCTTTCCCCGGCCATCGTCTGCAAAGTGGTGGCAGTGGCCTCGATCACATCCAGCATCGCCTTGATGTCGGTGCGCAGCACGCCCACCAGTACGCGTGTGTCGAGCTGGGCAGCGAGGTCAGTGGCGATGGCGAGCATGTGCGCAATTTCACCTTCGTGCATATCCCAACCATCGCCGGTGGACCCCGGCACAAGAAACCCACCCACGTATCGGGTCATCGTCCGCCAGTGGGCCGCCATGCGCTCGTCGGCCACGTTGCCTTCGGCTGAGTAGTGGGTGATAGGGGGACACCAGAGCCGTGGAATGGGGGACCCGAGCATCCGTTGGGCAAGCTCGTCGCGTGCAACGGCGGTAGCTGTCTGCATCAAGTTACTCCTTCGTGAGTGATCATTCTGATGTTATACACCCATCTCGATAGCTTGACACGTTCGGTCAGACCCTTACACTAGAGGCAATCCGGCGTGCAATCAGGGATTGATGCGGCGAGAGGAGGCACGTATGTCGACAGATGTGGCGGAGCGTCCTGGGCGTCCCCGACGGGTTCTGACGATCATCATATGGATTGGCGCTGCTGCTGTGATCCTCGGTGTCCTCATTCCTGTGGCCCTCATAACTCTCCAGCGCCAATCCCTGGCGGCGATGCGCGCAACCCACACGGCGCCAGGCCGACTGGTAGATGTGGGTGGGTATAGGATGCACATTGTTTGCTTGGGCGAGTCGGAGCCCGGCGGTCCCACCGTGGTGGTTGTTGCGGGCGACGCAGACTTCTCCCTGGACTGGATGCCGATTCAGGATCGGTTGGCGGCTTCGTACCGTGTCTGTGTCTACGACCGTGCCGGCTATGGCTGGAGTGATCCCCGTCCCGAGCTCCGTGATGCCGACCACGTTGTTGAGGAGCTGCACGGCCTGCTCGTGGCGGCTGGTGAGCGGGGGCCTGTTCTGTTGGTGGGCCACGCTCTTGGCGGTGTCACTGCCAGGCTCTATGCCGCCAGATATCGAGACGATGTGGCAGGACTGGTTCTCGTCGATGCGGCCACCGACTACGTGCAGACCGATGCCTACGCCGCACAGCAGCGCGAGCTCCTGGGGTCCTACGAATTCACACGGTTTATGGTCGGCTCCGGCCTGTCCCGGCTCCTGGCTCCTATCGCAGGCGAACGGGCGCTGCCGCCTGCGGCGCGCGCCCTGCCACAGGATCTTCAGTCCGCCTACCGTGCACTCTTGCTTGACCCCGTCTATTATGAGACTGCCATCGCCGAACTCCAGCAGGCACAGACCAGCGTGGAACAGGCGAACGCGGCACTCCTGGGCGATGCGCCGCTGGGCGATCTGCCGCTGATCGTATTAAGCGCGGCGCAGACGTCGCCTCCCGGTGCGGGGCCTGATGGGGCCGGCAGAGTTCCGGCCAGTTCTGTGGTGATCCAGGAACAGGGAGCACTTACGTTGTTGTCCGAGGACAGTGAACGACGCATGCTGGGACGAAGCGGCCATCTGGTCCACCTGGACGAACCGGACGCGATCCTGTCTGCCGTTGACGATGTGTACGCCAGCATTATGATCGGGACCCGCGTGCGCTGAGCAAAGTCTAGATCTCCAGCCGCCAGCCGAGATCTTCGTCCACGGTTTTGAACCCAACTTTTTCGTAGAGGGCAACGGCGCTTGGGTTTGCCTTGCTTGGGCGCACATAGGCCATCGCGGCCCCGTACATGCGCAGCGAACGCAGCGCTTGCGTGATGCATGCAGCAGCCAGCCCTCTGCGCCGGTGATCGGGATGCGTGCCAACGGGTTCCAGTTCTCCGCAGCCATCGACTTCGTCGAACCAGCATATACAGCCGGCGACGACTGTATCACCGTTGAACGCCTTCACATCAAGGTCTGGACGGTAGCCGGGAGCCTGGCGCATTGCCAGGTAGGCAGCCCTGGGGAAGGGGTTGTTCCCGGTAACGCTAAGCTCACTTGCCTCGATCCGCAACGGTGCCACGGTGTAACCCTCGGGAATGGTGATGTCCGGGATCGGTACGGCTAGCCGGCGCTCCTGGAACAGCATGGGATCCCCAAGACACGTAAAGCCATGATCGCTGAGAAATGCTGCTTTCCGCTCGTCTCGTGCGATGCAGCTTGTCTCGATTGCGGTCTTCCCCTGTGCCCGCGCCAGGTCAACAGCCCATGCGATCATCTCGTCACCCAGCCGGGAGCCATAGAGCGCCGGCTCCATATAGAACTCGGGGTTGTTGTGTCCGTGTAGGAAGAAACCGAAGCCCAGGATATGGCTATCGGCGTCCTCCCAGATTGGCAGGTCCGTAGTTGGGCTGAACTGGTTGATCGGATAGTGGATGCGCCAGAGTAGGTCGCCAAACTGGAAGTACGCAGCCTGCCCGACCCGTTGGCGCATACGCGCAAGGAAACGCTGCAATCGCGGAACGTCCCGCTCGTAGACAAAGGCTCTTCGCTGCAACGCGACCACTTCTACCGACATGCCATATCACTTTGGCTGGCGTCTACGGGCTCGCCACCGTTACCGAGCCGATGGTGAAGGTGGTCTGCTCCGTACCGTCCGGCCCGCTGCTGGTAGATAAGTGCCGGAAGTCCGGCCACGTGTAGAAGCCGATTTGGAGCTCATAGGGGCCTGGCGGCGCATCCTCGGGTACGAGGAGCGTGTAGGCGTCGATCACGACTTCCGGGGGACTCCATACTGAGGTAGGGTAGAAGCCGCGGCAGGGCGCACTGTCGTCCTGGGCCCACAGGGTGTTGCCGGTGGCCGGATTGTCCGGCCCAAGCAGATGAACGAAGAGCACGTAGTCTTGCTGTACCCGTATCAGTGACTGTGAGTATAGCGTAAGCGCCAGCGTCTCTCCAGGCCTGAGGCTTTCTGCATCGGCATCGTAGCCCAAGAATTGAATGACGTCATCCCAATTCGCCGCCGAACGATGTTGGATCGACAAGTGCGCTTCGGCGCCGGCGGGGATGCGGTATGCTGTGAAGTAGGGCTGACCGAAGTAGTCAGGCCCTGCTGGTACGGGGTCGCCCTCAGGATAGAGAACGCCAAGCCTTTCCAGGCTCTGCTGCTCCTCGTGCTGCACGATGATGTAGGTTGTCTGCGTCTGTGTGACGGCCGGGACCACGGTGCAGAGGCGTCCATTATAGCCTTTAAGGTCCGTGCGCCCCCCTGAATTGTAGACGATACTCGGGTGATCCGGCATCTCGGGAGAAGAGTAGATCGCCTCATCGTGGGGCAACGCGCCCGCGTATTGGCCAATGGCCACGCGACCGCCCTCGAAGTGCGTCCACAGAGCGTGATCCTGTCCCCAGACGATGAAGTAGTCGCGATAGGTGGCCAATCCGCTGTAGCCGAAACCCGCAATCAGGATTACAGTCCATCCAGCCGATAGCGCTCTAGTCACCGCAGGGTGTCGTGTACCGATCTTTCCCCTGAGCCAATGCAAGGGTGTCAGCCCGCCTATAGCACCCAGCATCGCGATGGCGGGCAGCGCGCCGAGGGCGCGTTTGGTTGGCTGCCCGCCAAGGGTGACGAAGACCGGTAGGCTCATCGCGGGAAGCCACGCCAGCAGAAGCCAATAGGGCCACCGGGCGACGCGTGCCAGCGAGATTCCCAGACCCAGCAGAGCGAGTGCGACGAGGAAGGCGTTCATGGCCGGACGCCCCTGAAGGTTGTGGATGGGTTCGTTGTCACCGTCGACGGCGATGACCTTGACGGCGTCCACCACTTCGGTCCAGACCCGCTGCGCGTTCTCCCTCAAGCTGATCTGCGGATCAACAGCCCACGTCTGGTCGATGCGCTCATTGCCGAGATCCGGGTGGCGGATGAGATAGAGCCCCATCGGCGCGAAGACGAGGGCGCACACGATGACGATGATCCCCAGGTCAGCCCACGCACGTCTCGCCCACGCGCCGGTCAGCATGGTTGCCGTCACGTAGGCAACTGTGGCGAGCACCGGCAGCATGCGAGCCGATTGGTACGTGTAGAAGCTCAGACCCAGGAGCAGACCTGTCAGAGCCGCCAGACCACGCCTGCGTGGAGACTCCTGGGCGGTGAGCGTGTGGGCGAGTGTCCACAGTGAGAGCGTGGTGAAGAGAGGCACCAGGATCGCTCGCACGCCGTAGCGGCTCCAGTGCTGGTGCCAGAACGACACCGCCAACATCAGGGCGCTGAGCAGGCCGCCATAGTCGCGAAGGTGCCCGTCCTCCCTGGCGAAGAGCGCGTCGGCGACCAAGTAGGTGGCCGGCACGGTTACTATGCCGATGAGGGCGGATGCCAGGTGGATCGCGTGGGGCCCAATGCCGGTGACGGCGACGCAGAGTGCCACGATGTAGCTGAACATCGCCTCGCGGCCGATATTGGTGGGCAGGTAGACCGGCAGGTTGCCCTTCAGGATGTCGAGCGCATCAACGCCGTACCACGCCGGATCATAGCCGTCGCCCGGAGGCAGGTCGCCGATGCGGTAGAGTCGCAGGAACGCGGCGAGCAGCACGATGAGCAGCAACGCGCGGCGTTTGTAGTTGCTGGAGAGTGGGGAATGGTCTGTCATCTCACCGCAGTCAGCATTGGGTTGAGGGCCACAGGTGCCAGCAGCTCCACACCTACTTGGACAATCGGTCGCAGATAGCTGTCAATGGCCTCCAACGTCGCCGGACGTGTCTCCGGTGCGAGTGCACCGAAGAGGCTGCCCGCGATCCAGATGCCGCTGTGGGTTGCCTGGGTGCTGCTGAAGCCAATCTCGGCCATCCAGCGGATCAGCGTCGATGCGGAGGCGTGTTGGGTGGTGCAGATGCCGGCGTCCACGCGCTTGCTCTCCAGTTGTGTCAGGCGCTCGATGGTGATGGTCTTGAACGACACGCCCTGGGCGTCGCCACCGAGGGCATCTGTCAGCGCAGCTTCTGCCAGAGCGTAGGTGAGTGCGACCAGCACGGCGCACTCGTCATCGATGTGGCGGTCGCAGAGCATGAGGCGCGTGATCTCGTCATCAATGGCCCAGAGCCACGTTTCGTGTTCCTGTCCTCCGCGATATCGTGCGAGGGATTCATAGACCATACGGAGCCGGCCGCTGGGCTTGAGCACTCGATAGAGCTCCGCCAGCGTTGCCTGAGGATCAGGTGTCTGCTCTACGGAGGACGCTGCTACCACGGCGTCGAAGCTCTGATCCGGGAAGGGCAGGGGATCACCGGGCGTCACGTGCTCAAAGGAGGCGTTGGTGATACCCAACCTGGCTGCGTTCTCACGGCAGACGTCCACACGACGGTGTGCGCCCTCGACGCCGATGACTTCGCCGACGAACGGCGCGATGATCAGCGATGGCCAGCCATCGCCGGGCCCCAAGTCGAGAACGCGCTTGCCCTCTGCCTGCGTCGCCAGCACGAAATCCAGCGCGGCGCCGCGGTCGCGCCAGTGTCCGCCATCGGTCGGGTCAAACGGCTGGTAGATGATCGGGAGGCAGCGATCGGACTGGGACTCCATGTGCTCGTAGAGCAGATCCTCGGAGTTGCGCTCTTCCGGTGCCACTTCCTCTGTGATCCAAGCGAAGATATCCATCGGTCCTCCTTGGTTATTGGTAGGATAGCAGAGAATGGCAGAATGCAAGAATGGCAGAATGGGAGAATCAGCGAATGAGCGAGAAAGCGAGCAGGCGAGAAAGCGAAGAAGCGAAAAAGCGAGAAAGCGGGAAAGCGGGAAGGAAGACCTTCCCCCGAAAGAGTAGACACTAGGGTAAGCGAAGCTTCTGATTCTGAAGATTGACAGTCTCACAGGCCACGGGACTTGTGTCGCCGTATGGGCGTGTCAACCGCTCCTCTGGTCGCTTGCTCGCTTGCTCGCCTGCTCGCGGCGCGTCCTGGTGTATACTGCTGGCGGTCCGGGTAATCGTAGGGGCAGAGCATCGATAGTAACGCATTCTGTGGATATGATGAGCCAAGGAGGAAGAACGTGGAGGGTATCGTAACAGGTGTGAGTCGCAGTGCCACGCACTCGTTCAGCAAGGAGACACAGGCAGGCATCCGGCTTATCGCGGGGTTGGGTGTTGAGGGTGATGCCCATATGGGGAAGACTGTCCGGCACAGGTACCTGGTGCGCACAGATCCAACCCGCCCCAATCTCCGGCAGGTGCACCTTCTGCATGCGGAGGTGATTGATGAACTGCAGGGCGGCGGTTTCGATGTCTCCGCGGGCAAGATGGGTGAGAACATCACGACCCGGGGTATCGATCTACTGAGTCTGCCGGTTGGGACGCGGTTGTTCATCGGCGACACCAGCGTTGTGGCAATGACAGAACTGCGCGATCCGTGTGGTCAGCTGGATGACTATCAGCAAGGCCTGAAGGACGCCACGGTGGATCGTGACGCACAAGGCAACGTGATTCGCAAAGCCGGTGCGATGGGTGTGGTGGTCGTGGGGGGGATGGTGAAACCCGGTGATGCGATTCGCGTCGAGCTGCCGGCGGAGCCGCACGTGGCAATGACGATAGGATAGGGCGACGGTACCTCGC
>CAZEXX010000075.1:0-12151 GCA_964516885.1 uncultured Anaerolineales bacterium
ACGCCCTCCAAAGTGCAGCAGGTGTTGAGGGCACAGGTCCAAGGCCTGAGCAACCTGGTGCTCAAAGGACTGTCCGCTCGCGTGGGTGCGGTCCCTGGTGTTGAGGTGCAGGCTGCCTACCGGGTGCTGCCGCATATGGAGATGCTGCCGATCGAGGCGGATAACTTGTTGAGCCTGGGCAACGTGCTGGACGGGCAATCCTGCGCGATCGCGCTTGAGCTGGTGGTGAGAAACGCGGAGGCCGGTCTGCACCGGGTGGCGCGACTGGCCGTGGAGGCCAACAGCGTCGCGTCAGCACGGCACGTCGAGCTGTGGCGAGATATCGAGGTGACCTTCACCAGCGACTATCAGGCGAAGCCCGTGCCGCCACGACTCCGCAATGTTTTGGCGCGAGTGAGTGTGTTCAGTCTTCAGGAGCGTGCCTGGCGGGCACTGGCGCTGGGGGACGCCGGGCAGGCCACGCGTTATCTGGAGTCCGCCGCTACGCATCTGTTCGACCTGGGCTACCAGGATCTAGGGCGTGCGGCTATGCTAGAGGTAGACCGGCTTTCCCATGGCAATGATCCGACAATTAAGGGGCGCAAGCAGCTTCGCTACGGGACTCGAGCGCTCTCGATTCCAACATCTTGACCTCGGAGGTAACTATGGCTCAAAAAGGTAGTAAGGTGACGTGCCCCTCGTGCGATGCAGACAATCTCCCAGGAACGCTATTCTGCGTCCAGTGTGGGACGTATCTGCCTTCCGGTGGTCCCCTGCGGACCGAACCGCTGCCGGAGCAGGAGGATGGGCGCCTGGCCCGTCCTCGTTACGACGACGAAGATCAGGCAGAGCGGACCAGAACGATCAACATCGAGGTCAGCGTGCTGAACACGGGTAGCAAGATGCTGCTGTCTGCGGATCGGGAGATCCTGGTTGGCCGTCTGGATGCAGCTCACGGAATCTTCCCGGAGCTGGACATGACGACGGACGGTGGGCTTGAGCAAGGTGTGTCCAGACGGCACGCGCGCATCTACACGCGAGATGGCACGTGCTTTGTGGAGGACCTGGACAGCACCAACGGCACCTTCTTGAATGGCGAGCGTATCACGCCTTATCTGCCCTACGCTTTCCACGATGGCGATGCATTGACCTTCGGCACCATGCGGCTGCAGGTGCGGGTTTTTGACACCGAAGAGGGCGTCTGAGCTGTAACTGGAGGAGCATAAATGCCTTACACCGTACTATTGCATATCAAGAGTGAGGACTCAGTGATCGGAGAGGTGGAGGAGTTGCCCGATGCCCAGGCTCAGTTCCTGGCTGTGCACAGTCCTCGTCTTCGTGATGGTAACGAGGTTAGCTACCTGCTACCTGAGACCAATATTGTGCTGTACCCGTGGAGCATGATCCACTGTGTAGAAGTTCTGACAACGGAGACTGATGAACAGATTGTCACCTTCGTCCGTGAGTAGCACCGAAAGCCACCCCCTTGTCTTGGTGGTTGACGACGAGCCGCGCATCATCCGGTTTGTCCGCATCAACCTGGAAATGGAGGGTTTCAGGGTCATCGAAGCTGGGGATGGCCTGGATGCTCTGAAGCAGGTCCGCGAGAAGATGCCGGATATGGTGCTTCTCGATGTGATGATGCCGGAGATGGACGGCTTTGAGACGTTGCGCATGATCCGTGAGACGGATAGCGTGCCCGTCATTATGCTGACCGTCCGCAGTTCAGAAGCGGACAAAGTCCGTGGGCTGGATTTGGGGGCGGACGACTATATGACGAAGCCGTTCAGCCCTCGTGAGCTGGTGAGCCGGGTGCGTGCCGTGCTGCGACGTTTCCAGTCCCTCACGCCGGCAGACAAGTCGTTGCTGGAGATTGACAGTCGTCTGAGCGTCGACTTCAACACGGCTGAGGTGCTGGTCGACGGGGAGCGGGTGAAGCTGCGGCCCACCGAGTTCCGGCTGCTGCGCCACCTGATTGAGAATGCCGGGTGGACTGTACCGCACAGGACACTACTGTCCAAGGTCTGGGGCTACGAATACAAGGATGAGATCTCATACCTCCGGCTCTATATCAACTACCTTCGCAAGAAGATTGAGCCGGATCCGGCAAACCCGCAGTATATCTTCACAGAACGCGGGATGGGGTATCGGTTCATCGACTATCGCGTAGGTTCCTCCGGTGCCGGCGGGGATGCCTAGATAGCGACGTATTGCGTAACTGAGAAGACTCGTCACAGGCTCCCCCAATGCGGGGGAGCCTGTGACGTTGTCGGTATTCGGTTTGAACCCGGTTTGCGCTCTGGCTCAGCTGGGCTAAGATGACTCGGACTGATGAATTCAGCGCCGTGAGAGGTGTTTTGATCGTTTCTGAGAGGAATATCCTTACAATGCGCAGTGTGAAGCGGCCTGCGATCTCACTGCTTCTTCTTATATTGTTGTGGGCGACCGCGTGTCAGAACGTACCCTCAGTGCTGACACCCGATCGACCTGTGGCTTCACCGACGCCATCCCCGGACGACCAGACCGTGACGCCAACAGCGGAACCTGCGTTCTCTACACCAGAGCTTCCGCCGGAGTTTCCGGCTGGGCCAACTCCTCCCCGTATTGTGACGTATGAGCCGAGGCGGGGTGAGGTCGTGGCGTCAGACGCGACCCTGCGCTGGACCTTCGACCAGCCGCTGGATCGCGAGAGTTTCGCCGCCGGGCTGCGCATCACACCGCTGCTGGATGGCGAGTTCGTGTGGCGGAGCGATCGTGAGGTGTCGTTTGAGCCAGCAGCTGGGAAGCCGAGCGGGCTGGAACCGGGAACGCGCTACAGTGTAATGATTGACGCGGCAGAGGTGAAGTCGGCGGCCGGGCTTCCGATGGGCCACGACGTGATGTACACTTTTTCCGCGCTGTCCCCACTGCTGGTGACCTGGGTATCGCCGGCTGATGGCGCGATTGGGCTGCGTGGGGACGCCTCGATTCTGGTCGAGTTCAACCATGAGATGGTCCCCGAGACGTGTGTCAACCGTGAATCGGAGGAGCTCGGTGAGTGTTCGGAGCTGCCTCTGGCGTTCTCGCCCAGCGTGATGGGGAGGGGGACGTGGCTCAATTCATCGCTGTACCGGTACGAAGTGCTGGGCGGATTGGTGTCCGGTGTGGTGCACGGCGTCGTGCTCGACGCAGGCGTGATGAGCCTGGATGGTGCCGTTCTGGGTGAGCCGTATGGTTGGTTGTTCGAGACAGAGTTGCCCCAGGTAGTTGAGGTCAGCCCGGCGTCCGGACAGGTCGCTGCGGCGTTGGATACGGATATTCGCATTGTCTTTAACACGCCTATGGATGCGCAGATGACGGGCAGTGCACTCACGGTGGCAGACGCAGAGGGCGTGCCGGTGGCCGGTGCCATCACGTGGCGCGATAATGGTGCTGAGCTGGTCTTTTCCCCCTTCGGGCTCCTGGCGTCCGACACAGTGTACCAGGTGCGGATCGGCGAGCGGGCGCGTGCTGCCCGAAGCACGCCGCTTTTGTCGGCGCCCGCGTGGGGCTTCAGGACGGTGCCTGCTCCTGATGTCCTCTCCTATGTTCCCGACGATGGCGATGGGGATGTTGGTCTGGATACGCCGGTGCGGATTTCGTTTGCCGGTGCCATCGACGCAGCCAGCCTGCACTCCGGCATCTCGGTCTCGCCATCGCTGGGACTTGAGGAAGTGTTCAGCACGTATGATGCAGCAGCGGGCATTTACACCTTGGCGTGGGACCGGCGTCCCCGTACAGAGTATTGCGTGACCGTGACCGACCACGTGACCGATGACTACGGTCGCGCTCTGACCACGCCCGCCGGCTTCTGCTTCGAGACCGGTGATCTTCCCGAGGTTCTGGCGCTCCCCGCGGAGGCCGACGTGGTGTCGCTCACTGCGGACCGGCCAAGTGCCCTCAACTTAGTAGCTCAGAATGTGGCTGCCGCGGTGTTTTCGTTGTCCAAGGTCGATGTCCCGGCTGTGACCGGGGCCGATCCCAACGACGGAGAGGTCTTGCGGCGGTGGTCGGAGACGTTTGACCTGACGCCAAACACGATGGAATCGGTGACTGTCACACTGCGACGTCTGGGCGACGCGCTGCCGACCGGACTGTACCAGCTTGCGTGGCAGCTGACGGGCGACGCCGCACCGGTGCAGCCGGTGTCGCTGGCCGTGGTCGACCGGCACGTGATGGTGAAATTGAGTGAGTCCGAGGCCGTGCTATGGGTTGCTGACCTGGCGACGGGCTCACCGGTCACGCGGACCGAGGTGCAGTTATTGGACGCCGAGGGTCTGCTCATCGCCGGCGGCACGACCGACGGAGATGGCTTGGCCCGGCTGCCCCTCCCGAGGGGCGGTGCCCTTGACGATGTGCTGGTTGCCGTCACGGGCCAACCTGGTGCTGAGGGCTTCGGGTTCGCATTGACGACCTCGCGGAACAGCGTCGTCCCGTGGCAGTTTGGTATTCTGGCTGATCTGGGTCCGCAGCCTTCTGCTCGGGCGTTTGTGCACACGGATCGGCCGGTCACCTTGTCTGGGCAACGCGTGCAGATCTCCGGATTCGTCCGCGAGGATCTGGGGGGGGAGTACGGTCCGCTCAGATCCGGTGAATCGATAACGCTGACGCTGCGGGGGCCGAATGAGGTCGTAGTCGATCAACGCAGTCTGGCTGTTTCGGAGAGTGGGCGGTTTGTTGCGACGGAATTCCTGCCCGAGTCGCTGCCGGCGGGCGCGTACTCTGTGGAGGTCCTGGCCGCGGCGCCGGGGCAGCCCGCCGGCCAGGTCACGCTCGCCAGTGCCGCCATCACCGTGATGCCCGGTGGACGTCCCGAGCTTGCGGTGCACGTGACGGTGGAGGAAGCCGACATTGTGGAGGGGGCGACAGCCCGGTTCGTATTGCAGACCGATGACCTTGCGGGCGGTGGTGTCACCGGCGCGAGGCTGACATGGTCGGTGTACGCGGAGCCCTATCAGTTTGCGCCGACCTTGGGCGCAGCGGCCTTAGGTGCGACAGCTGACGACTGGGTGTGGCAGCCGCCGGTAGGCGAGGCGTCCAGCAGGTTGGTCGCCAAGGGCACGGCGGTTGCGGACAGCGACGGGCGATACGTGCTTGAGTTGCCGGCGACGCTTGTGCCTCTGACCGGTGATGACACTATGGAGCCTGCAGATGCAGCTGGTGCCGCAGGGTCTCAGTTGTGGCGTGTGGAGGTCGTGGCGACGGACGCTGCCAATGCCGAGGCATTGGGCCACGCCTCGGCATTGGGCGCTGCTCAAGCGCCGGGCGCCGCCGCCGTCGGCACGGGTTCTCTGACCGTGCACGCCTCGGAATACTACCTGGGGCTGTTGCCCAAGTCCTGGGTGGTGAGGGTGAAGGAGCGGCTGGCGATTGATCTACTGATGGTGGATTGGCTGGGGAACGAGCTGGGTGAGCAAGAGATCCTCCTTCAGTTGGATCGCAGGACGTGGACACAGCGTGCCGAGGATGGACGATGGATTCACAAAGACACAATGGTCTCGGAGCAGACCGTGACGACGAGCGGGTCAGGGATGGTCTCCGTGGCGTTCACGGCACCCCGGAGCGGGACCTATGTGGTGAAGGCCGTGAGCGGGGCCGCGAACGGGGCCGCGAGCGGCTTGGACATCCGGGTTGAGGTAGCACTGTGGGTCAGTGGTGCAGAGGACGGCGACTGGCTGGTCAGCAACGCAAAGCTGGGCCTCGTCGCGGATCAGCCTTCCTACCAAGTCGGTGATGTTGCCAGGATCTTGGTGCCGACATCGTTTGAGGGGCCCTACGAGCTGCTGTTGACGGTTGAGCGAGACGGCATTATGGTTGTCGAGAGGCTCACCGTTGAGGAGCCGAACCCTATCCTGGAAGTCCCGGTGCTGGACACCTATGCCCCCAATGTGTATGTCTCGTGCCTGTTGCTGCGTCCCGGTGATGAGACGCGACCGCCCGGCGTCTACGTCGGATATCTGAATCTGCCGGTGGTGTCTCCGGACCAACATCTGACGGTGGAAGTGATGCCCACGGGCACGCTCTACGCTCCCGGCGAGACAGTTGAGGTACTGATCCGTACACTGGACCGTACCGGCCAGCCAGTCAGCGCGGACGTGACTCTCGCCGTGATGGAAGAGACGCTGA
Organism: uncultured Anaerolineales bacterium; assembly: GCA_964516885.1. Lineage (GTDB taxonomy): Bacteria > Chloroflexota > Anaerolineae > B4-G1 > SLSP01 > PWVB01. The sequence continues at coordinate 6,124 of CAZEXX010000075.1, forward strand.
GCCGAGCTGCTGGCAGCGGCGCGGCGTCGATTGCAGATGCTTTCTACGGCGAGCGCTCCCTCCGGGTGCTGACCGGCGGTGCCTTGCTGGCGCCGGGAAACCCTGGTCTGGGTGAGTCAAGCATACTGGCCCACACTGTGCCGATCCCAGGCGTGTCGGCTGGTGTGGCCCCGGTCGCTGGGGCAAATAGTGCAGGCGGCGTGGTACCCGCGTCGGCTTATTGGAATGCCGACCTACGCACGGGTACTGACGGAGAGGCCGTGGTGGCGTTTGCTCTGCCGGACGCCCAGACGACGTGGGCCGTGACGGCGTGGGCAATGAGTGTAGAGGCTGCTGTCGGTGAAGGGCGTACAGTGCTCAGCACTGAGAGGCCTCTGTCGGTGGTCCCTGTGGCGCCGCGGTACTTCGTGGCTGGGGATCACGCTGAGATCGCCGCGTTGGTGCACAACGGCACTGGTGAGGGTCTGGTTGTGGATGTGGAGCTGACCGAGGCACAGGGACTGATCGTTGAGGGGATCAATGTGCGGAGGATGACGCTGGCTGCCGGTGAGACGGGACGCGTTACCTGGCCGGTTTGGGTTGCGACGTCTGGAGCCCGCCAACTCGAGGAGTTGGGCGAACCTGGGCATCAGAACGCCTTGGGGTTCGGTACGGCGGCAGCGCGGATTGTGGCCCGCAGTGGTGACACTGTCGCCGAGAGCGTGCTCACCGACGTACTGACGGGCGCTGCCGGCGTGCCGGTTCACCAATTGAGCCCCCTGGATACCTTTGCGGCCTCCGGGGCGCTCAACGCCGAGACGTGGGTAGAAGTCTTCGACGTACCGGAGGATGCCAGCGATGCCACAACGTTGGTCGTGCATATTGACGCAACGCTGGCTTCCTTCCTGGCGGACAGTCTAGTGAGCAGTGTGCGGTCGATGGATCTTGGTCTGCCGGACACAACCGGAACGTGGGTGGATGAATTGCTGCCGGCGGTGTCAATCTATGGGGCACTGTTGGCGACGGGGCGTGAGAGTACCGTGGCTGATACAGCAGGCCCGGCCTTACTCGTGGCGCTGGAGCGGACCTACGCGCGGCAGAATGATGACGGCGGCTGGGGATGGGTCTTGAGCTCGGACGAGAGCGATCTCTGTATCACCTCCGATGTCGTCTTGGCTCTGTTGCGTGCCCGGGAAGCCGGTTTGCCGGTTCGGGAGGAGGTCTTGGAGGCGGCGCTGTCGTGGGTTGCAGTCACGCTTGATGAGGCGGTGGCTGGCGGAGTACGGCAGGTGCAGCTCGCCTTTGCTGTTCGGGTGTTGTCGGAAGCGGGGGAGCCCTGGCCACAGGGCGTCGGTGCGACGCTCTATGCCGACCGCGGTGATCTTGGATTAGCCGGACGGGCGCACCTGGCGATGGCATTCAGCCTCGTGGACCCCTCAGATACCCGGGTGGTGACCCTGCTGGGTGAGCTGCGGGCCGCAGCTATCACCAACTCGACCGGGACCACTGTGCATTGGGAGGAGATTGAACGTGCGAACTCGTGGAGTTCGGCAAACCCGGGCGTCGGAACGCCTCCGGATTCGGCGAACCCTGTGGGCTCGCGCGCTTGGGTGACCCACGTACAGGTGACGGCCTTGGCGCTGGACGTGTTTGCGAGGCTATCCGAGGATGCCGATGAGATTCCGGGGGCCGTCGCTTGGTTGATGAGCTCGCGTCAGGGCACCGGCTGGCGGACGTCGCATGAAGGGGCGTGGGCGCTGATTGCTCTGGCCGATACCCTGGGGCGGTATAGTGAGGCCGGCTCTGAATCTGCAAGCGCGGCGTTCTCGGGGGTTGTGATCCGGCTCAACGGTGTCGAGGTACCGGTGGTCGAGGGTGTTGAGATGGACGATGGCGCGGGCTCGATGTCGAGTGGGGCGCTGCGTCTGACTATGGGCGGCGACTCAACGCCGATGCTGCAGCCGGGCCGCAACGTGCTGGAAATAGTGCGAGTCGGGGCATCGGAACGCCCTGGGACTCGGCAGGACACCGGTGAGGATCTGGTGTATACTACGGTGCAACTTGACACTGCCCTGTCCAATGAACCGGGGATGGCGGCTGAGAGCCGAGGGTTGAGCCTCACGCGCCGCTATTGTGCAACGTCCGTCGGCACGGAGGTTTGCGTGCCGGTGAGTTCAGTGGCGCTCGGGGATCTGGTCACAGTGCGCCTTCTGGTGGCGGTGCCCGAGACGCGCTATGCGGTGAGGCTGGAGGACCCGATCCCTGCCGGCTTTGAGCTTGCGGACGTTGCGCCGTTGGTCTCGCAGTCCGTGCGTGTGGGCGGAGCGACCATCCCCAAGCTGCAGCAGGGCAACTTCCAGTGGGTTGGTTCGCGTGGGGATCGTGCTGTATTCTTTGCCCCGGAGCTCTCTCCGGGCACCCATGAAGTCGAGTATGTTATGAAGGCAGTGTTTTCCGGCGGCTATACGGCTTTGCCCGCCGTGGTCGGCGAGGTACACTTTGCCGATATTGTGGCACGGACTACGGCGGCCACTCTGATCGTGGCAAGCGATCAAGAGGGTAGATGACGTCGCCGTTCACCGGTAGCGGATCGTGCAGAGGTCGGCAGATTGGCGAACGAGGAGGTGAGTGTTGACCGGACAGATAGATACGAGTTCCATGGCGTTTACGCCGCTGGCACCACGATCCCTGGACGAGTCCGGGTTGAGTATGGGGTTGCTCTCCGACCTGGCGCTGAAGATCTTCTACTTTGAGAGCTACATCTCCGGACGTGATCTGGCGCTGCGCATGGGGCTGCCGTTCCCGAACATCGTCTCCGTGGTCCTGGAGTTTCTGCGTCGCGAGCAACTATGCGAGATCCGCAGTGCCACGGGTCGTGGCGGCTTCTCGGAGTCCACTTACGAGTACGTGCTGACGAGCCGCGGGCGCGATATGGCGCGGGATGCATTGGACCGGGGGCAGTATGTGGGCACAGCTCCGGTGCCGCTGGCAGACTATGTGGAGGCGGTACGGCAGCAGGGCCTGAAAGACGTTGTTATCCACCGGCGTCAGCTTCGCCGTGCACTCTCCCACTTGGTGTTTAGCGAGAGGACCCTTGAGCAGATCGGCCCGGCTATCAACTCCGGACGATCGATCTTCCTGTTTGGGCCGCCGGGCAACGGCAAGACTTCGATCGCAGAGGCCATCGGCGGCCTGCTGATGGAAGGGGATGTCTACACACCCTACGCCATCGAAACGGAGGGCCAGATCATCAAGGTCTTTGATGATGTGAACCACGTCACAGTTGAGGAGAGCCAGCCGCACCGCGTGGATGCCCGGTGGATCAAGATCCAGCGCCCCTTCATAGTGGTCGGTGGTGAGCTCACGATGGACGGACTCGACCTCACCTACAACCAAGACTACCATTACTACGAGGCCCCGTATCAGATGAAGGCCAATTGCGGCATTTTCCTTATCGACGACTTCGGGCGCCAGACTGTCCGGCCAACAGATCTGCTCAACCGGTGGATCGTGCCGTTGGACAAGCAGATCGACTTTATGACGCTGCACACCGGTCGCAAGTTTGAGGTGCCCTTTGAGGTCCTCATCGTCTTCTCCACGAACCTGGAGCCCAAGGAGCTCGTGGACGAGGCTTTCCTTCGGCGCATTCGGCACAAGATTGAGGTGACCGATCCCAGTTGGGAGGGGTTCGCTGAGATCTTCCGCCAGGCTGCCGCGTCCAAGGAGATCCCTTTTTCCGAGGCTGCCCTGGCCTATCTCATTCGCGAGCACTACATCAAGGCCAACCGCCCCCCGAGGGCGTGCCACGCGCGTGACCTGCTGGACCAGATCCTGGATATCTCCAACTACCTGAGCGTTTCCCCTAGCTTGAGCAAGGAGCTGATTGATCGTGCAGCACTATCATACTTTGTCAACTTCTAGGCGGGTTTCTTTCCCGGCCGATTGGTGGTTGGATCGTCCCCTGATCGTGGGGCACCGGGGTACCAGTGCGCACGCGCCGGAGAACACGGTGGCGGCGTTCCGTGCCGCTGCGAACCCGGACGGGTTCGGGGCGGACGGCGTGGAACTGGACGTGCATCTGACTGCAGACGGCGTGCCGGTTGTGATCCACAATGGGAGCGTTGACGCGACCACCGATGGCCACGGAAGTGTTCGTGATATGACGCTGCGCGAGATCCAGCAGCTGGACGCCGGGGCGCACTTCGATGTGGCGTTCGCTGGTGAGCGGATTCCTACGCTGGCTGAGGCCCTGGCTGCTATGGGGGACCGAATGCGGGTCAACATCGAGCTCAAGGCGCAGGCGAAGGGGACACACGATCTGGAGCGGGCAACGGCCAAGGTTGTGTACGAGATGCAGATGCAGGAGCGTGTCTGGTTCTCGTCCTTCAAGCCCTATTCCCTGCACCAGATTCGCCAGTTCGCACCGGACATCCCATGCGCTCTGCTGGTGAGCCCTGTGACGCTTTCCTCGCTGTTGTTGGCGCCCGTCACGCCGATGGAGGCCATCCACGTGCACTATTCACTCTGCTCGAAGTGGTTGGTCGATACCGCGCACAGACTTGGTTTGCGCGTAGGCGTGTGGACGGTCGACGATGCAGCTGTGGCAGCGCAGCTGTGGTCCTTCGGCGTGGATGCGATTATCACCAACGATCCGGAGAAGTTGCTGAGGCCGCGAACTCCGTGAATTAGCGGCCTCAGCGAGTTCGAAGCCGGTGCTGAGGGACAGGCGCCGCGGACGCGAAGCGGTATTGGGCCTGCGCTGCCAGCTCGTCGTCCGAAAGGTCGCCGTGCAGCCAGTCCATCAGGGTCTCGCCGGGGACGACGGCGGTTTGGGTCTGCCTGCGTGGTGTCCCGGTGTGCACTGCCAGGGTTACCGTCGTTGGGGTGGCGCACAGATCCAGAATTTCGGAGGGTAGGCGGTCGAGAAGTGCCCAGATGAGTTGTGAGGGGCGATCGTTCCCAGCGGGAGCCGGCTGCGAAACCTCGATATACGCGGCAGCTCGTGACCAGTCCACGACGACCGCGCTGCCGGGGTCTGAGAGGGCGCCAAGGACGGCGCCCACGCACGGGTCAGGCACGTGTGCCTGCTGAAGCAGGCGTGCGCGCCGGGTTGTGATGATGGCATGGGCGCCCATCGTGCCGATCACGGCGATGTTGAGGATGACCATGACGGCCAGGATGATCTTCTGCTGACGTGTCATGGGCGGAGTATAGCACGGCCCGGCGGTGTGGCGAAGCAGAGCGGGTGGTAGAGACGCTGGCGGACTTCAGACAGCTGTTGCCTGTATCTGAGGGCAGAAGATGACGTGAACCCTAGGGTTCGCCGGGTCGTCTCTATGTGGCGGGCCGCTGTAGAGGCATTGGGGGGGGATGCCTTGGCGCGTGAAACGCATCTCAGCTGTCAACGGAGCCGGGTGTAGTAGGCCGGCCGGACGGTGGGTGGCGTTCTCATCACGGCGTCTCGGGCGGCAGCTCACCAGGGGTGGGCGGGTAGCGCTCGCGGAAGTCGACGCTGCAGTTATCCGTGTCGTGGTAGGCGGGGTCCCGCTCCAGGGAAGCGCCGATTACTGCGACGCCGGGATGCGGTGTCACCCCGGGGTAGGTGCGGTCTCCCCAGACGACGACGTCGACCGCCTCGTCGGCGCCGTTCAGCAACAGGACGTGATCCCCGTCGTAACGCAGGGCGAATGGGTACCCCGAATCTCCCCATGCAGTATATATCTCCATGTTCGGCACCTGTGAATCGGATTCGTAGAACTCCAGGCTAGCTTGCGGCACCGCCACGGCGTTGACGGCGATCACGAGGGTAGCCCCCGGCAGCAGCTGCGTGCCCGTGGGGAACTTGAACATCGACTCGTAGACGTTGGGGGTTTCGGCATCGCCGACCTTCCAGTCACTCAGATCGACGGTGAAGCTGGTGGGGTTGTGGAGCTCGACCCACTCGGCGGCAGTGGAGACTGCGTAAGCGACCTCGCTGATGACGGGGTAGGGCACGGGGGGCGCTGGTGGGGTGTAGCTCTGGGCTACCAGGGGAAAGTACACGGGATTG
>CAZEXX010000075.1:12161-14277 GCA_964516885.1 uncultured Anaerolineales bacterium
AGTCGACCCAGAAAAGCCTGCTGGCGTAAGCGTAGGCTCTCTCTGAGTCTGCCTGTAGCGCGACCTCACGGTTCACCTTGCCGGCTGCTTCGCTGCCATTGATCGAGCCGATGTGGACGTAACTTGTGGTGCCGGCGAAGCCTGCGGGTTGAGAGACCCCGGGCATCAGAATGCCTTCGAGGTCGTTATTCCCCAAATGTACCAACAGCATCTTGTTGTGGATGCCCTGAGTCGTGGGGTTGCCGACAGCGGCACGCAGGTCCAGTCCCTCAGATCCGGCCAGCGCATTGAGCCCTTGTGCGGTGTCCGTGTTTGCGGGATCAGGTCCTTCGTATCCGTCGACGTAGCTCAGGCTGTTGAGCAGGATGCGCACGCGGGCGCCACGGCGTGCGGCATCGATGTAGGCCCCCAGACGAACGTTCGCACCTGCGGGGATTTCCTCGGCCCATACCGCGTGCTCATACAGCTGTTCGACAAGGACCTCGTCACCCTCCCCGGCCCGGTTCACGAGCCCCAACAACGCATCCGAGTTGCGCAGCGCCGCATCTGGTCCAGTGAAGAACTCAAAGTTGAAGGTGCCGGAGATGACGAGGGGGGCGCTGAAGCGCACGGTGTAGCTGATGCCGTCGGTGGGCACGGGCACGACGAGCTCCGGCGATGGATGGCCGTAGCGTTCCGTGTAGCCGGTGTTCCAGCGGAGGATGTCACTGTGGTGCGCGGGGTCGAGATCCAGCGCGAAGATGGTCGCGGCGCGTTCAGCCACGGAGGGGCTGTCCGTGACGATGACGGTGCCCCTGCTGCCCAAGGTGCCATTGGACTTGTCATCGGCCGGCAGACTGCTGGACGTCAGGTTCTGCGATCCGATGGCGACCCAAGTATCGTCCACGATGATCATCTTGGCGTGCAGGTATTGGTAGCGGTTGTAGATATGATCCGCCGTCTCGTGGATCATGAAATAGCAGCGGCCGCCGGCGGTCTCAATCCTCCGGCACGCGTGCAGCTCCAGCTGCCAATCCAGCGTCTGATCGCCGAGACCCACGGGGCTACCCTCCAGCAGGAGGGCCACATCGACCCCTTGGGCGGCCTTTTGGACGAGGATATCGATGATCTCCGGATGGGTCAGCGTATAGGTCTCGATCGAGATGGTATGCCGGGCGCGCATCAGAGTCTCGGAGATCACCTCGAAAGCGTTGTCGGGGGCGATGCCCAGGATCAGGGTCGCTTCCTCCGTCGCGGTGAGTGGCATGAAGAGAGCGCCGGTGTCCCACCCGGGGTAGCGCACGCGGCGGCCCGTCGTGGCATCGTCCGGGTACTGACTCCAGTCGGCCGCCGTGTTGGTATCCGGCACCGGGAGCCCGGTGGCCTCGTCACGGCGCCGGGAGAGGATCTGCCCGGCCTCACCGCGCAGGTTGTTGGTGTAGGCGGTGAGCGGCGGCCCCTCCCATCCGGGGCCGGTGAGTGCGCCCTCACCGTAGACGAGTGCGTCGGCGATGCCGCCTTCGGGGTTCCGCAGAATCACCTCGTCACCGGTGTCGGGCAGCCGAGTCAAGCTGTCCAGCTCGCAGGTGGGGCTGAAGCCGAATGAGGCGGCGAATGCCGCGGCGTTCTTCGCCAGCCACACGCTGCTGTTCGGGGGGATGATCAGGTCTGGCAGCGATGGCCCCGTGAGTTCACGGCAGGTCAGCTCCCCATCCACATCCTTGCATAGCGACCACCCGGCCAGCGAGCCAGCAGCGTTGCCGACGTTGGTGATCTCGATGGCCTCGTCCCCGTCGAGATACTGGTAGCCGTTGTAGAGCACGCCCGAGATCAATAGCTCGGCCTCCTGATCGTCCGGGACCTGCGCGACTACTGAGGTTGCCCAAGATGCTGTGTTGTTCGCCGTGGTGAGCTCGGAGACGGGAGTCGCGGCGGTGAGGGTGTTTGTGAAGCGGGCGCCGGGCTCTGCTGAGGCCGGGAGCCGTGCGGTGAGCACGATGCGCACTGTGTCATCCGGGCCGAGTGTCGGGAAGTGCCAGAGCAGAGCGCCGGCTGTGGGCGTGAAGGGGACGTCGCCGCCGCTCTGTTGTGCAACGAAGGTCACGGAGAGCGGGAGGGTGTCGGTCAGGAGCACGCC
>CAZEXX010000076.1:0-14189 GCA_964516885.1 uncultured Anaerolineales bacterium
CGCTGGCCCGGCGGTTGTTTCGCCGATGACTATCATTGGGAGGACGGCGTGGGGCCACGTGAGCAGCGTCCCCGGCGCGTCAATATCCACTGGGGTGAGGTCTCGGAGAGCAACGCCTTCGGTACGCAAGAGTTCGTTCAGTTTTGCCGCTTGGTGGGCGCGGAGCCCTATTTCGTCGGTAACGTGGGCTCGGGTACGGTCCGGGAGCTGCGTGAGTGGGTGGAATACTGCAACTACGACGGTGACAGCACGCTCGCAAAACGGCGGGCTGCAGATGGCAGTCCGGAGCCGCTGGATATCACCTATTGGGGTGTTGGGAATGAGAACTGGGGCTGTGGCGGCAGTTTCTCTCCTGAGGACTACTGCGCGGCGTTCCGCCGCTACGCGACCTATGTCCGTGGCTTCGGGAAGGACCTCTTCGTTATTGCCTGTGGTCCGGCCGGCAACGACATCGAGTGGACGGTGCGCTTCTTTCGCAAGCTACGGAAGGACTACTGGGACTTCCGCAACATCCACGGCTTCGCTGCGCACTACTACTGCGGCACCGCCGGCACGGCGACGGAGTACACCGTTGATCAGTGGTATGAACTGATCGCCAAGGGGCTGCGGATGGAGGAGTTGGTCGTCCAGCAGCGCGCGGCGATGGATGCCTATGATCCTGATCGCAAGATTGGCCTGATCGTTGACGAGTGGGGTACCTGGCACCCGGTGGTGGAGGGGACGAATCCGCGTTTCCTCTACCAGCAGAACACGCTCCGCGACGCGTTGGTGGCGGCGACCACTCTGGATATCTTCAACCGCCACGCGGACAAGGTTGTGATGGCCAATATTGCGCAGACCATTAACGTGCTGCAGGCGATGATCCTGACGCAGGACGACGAGATGGTGGTCACGCCGACCGGCTACGTCTATGAGATGTATGCGGCGCACCAGGGCGGGACGTCGGTGCGCACCACGGTTGATTCCGAGTCGTTGGTGGTCAGGGGGCCGGATGGCGACGTGGACCTGGATGTGATCTCCGGCAGCGCCAGCGTCAAAGGGGAGACCCTCTTCGTCACGCTGACCAATGCCCACGCGGCAGATGCTGTCGAGGTGGAGGTGTCGCTACTGGGTGGCGTTAGGGCCAACAGTGGCACAGCCCGCGTGCTGACCGGCGAGATCCACGTGCACAACACTTTCGATGCGCCGGAGGCCATCCGACCGGCCCCGTTTGCGGTCGAGATGCAGGGCTCTGACTTTGTCGTCGAGCTCCCGCCCGCGTCGGTGACCGCGTTCGAGATCGCCTTGGTGTAGACAGCGCCAGCGTTATCCTCCCTAAGGTTGGACCAAGCCAGGCTGCCGCGTTGCACGCGACAGCCTGGCTTCCTCTGTGTGCCGCGCCACCTCTGCTTATCCCCCGCTGGCGGGTGGCGCAGATTGGACGGCGGTGGCGTTCAGGTCCTCTCCCCCGCAGGGGGAGAGTTAGAGAGGGGGCTCGGCGTGTCGATTTGCGGGCGTAACTGGTCCACCACTCTTCTGCCGCACTGGTCCTTTGGACAAGCAGCACCAGTGCGATGCTGGGGAGAGAGCCGGATACCCTCTGTGACGCATATCACATTTGCATCGCCGGCGGTGTGCTTTATACTGGGCTGCACGTGACGCTGCTCCCATTGCCGCGTGGATAGGGCAGCCGTCTCAACCCGCCATGGATAGACAATCACACGACGCAACTCAGACGCTCTTCGACTATCTGGCGCTCCGCGACTCAGGTGTGGGACTGGCGGATCTTATCATCGGTTTCGGGCACTTCGACCTCAAGATTCCCAGGCAGTGTGGCGCGCTATGGCGAGCCGGTCGGGCGCCACGTATCCTGTTCACCGGCGGCGTCGGGGCCGGGACCGCCGGTTTGGGTCAGCCGGAGGCGCTTTGCTTCCGCGATGAGGTGCTGCGGCAGTTTCCCGAGATTCCCGAATCCGCCATTTTGGTCGAGCCGGCCTCACGACACACGGGTGAGAACGTGGAGAAGAGCACGGTGCTGCTCAAGGCTGTGTCGCCGGAGGCCTGCTTCGATCACGGTATTCGTCACGTGATCCTGGTCGCCACTGCCGCGCGCCAACGAAGGGTGTGGCTCACCTGCACGAAACAATGGCCTCACTTGTCTCTGTCAAATCTGCCGCCGCACGCCACGTACGCACAGGATCTGGACCTCTTTGCCGCGAAGGGGCGTGATCTGGACGCGCTGCTGTTGGGCGAATTGGACCGGCTCCTGACGTACCCGGCTCTTCGGCATATTGCACAACCTGACATCCCGCAGGAAGTCCTGGATGCCTACCGGCTGCTTCAGGAATAATCTGCCTACCGGATTTTGCGGAGGTACTTGATGACTGCTAAACGACCGAACATACTCTGGTTGATGACCGATGAGCAACGTGCAGACTCGATGGGGTACGAGGGGCATCCCTGGGCTCATACGCCGAATCTGGACCGCGTTGCTCAAGCCGGGGTCCGGTTTACATCCACTTATACGCCCAGCCCTGTATGCGTGTCGGCGCGGGCCTGTATGCTGACCGGGCGGGCCGGCTCCTCCATTGGGATGTTGAACAACCACCACGTTCTCGATCCCGATGCCCCAGGATTTCTCACCTGGCGGTTTGCTGCCGCTGGTTACCAGGTGGCCAGCTTTGGCAAGCATCATTATCAGTGTGCGCGGCGAGCGTTTGATGTTGAGGCCGGCTCAGGTCTTGGGGAACGGGTGCACCCTTTTTACTACAGGGTCCCCGTGGATAAGGAGGACGCCGATGTCGTGAAGCACAAGGGCCCGTTCCCCTGGCTCTTCGCCGGACGCTTCCCGGGGGAGGTCGCGGATACGCCCGAGATGCGCAACGTTGATCTGGCGCTGGATTGGGTGCGGCGACGCGATCCGGGGCGCCCGTTCTTCTTGCGGCTCTCATTCCTTGCCCCACATACGCCGGTGGTCACCCCGGCACCCTTCGACACCTTGGTCGATCCGGACTGCATTGACCTGCCGATCGACAGGCCTGAGACGGGGCAGTTCGCGACGACAACGCATCGCGAGCATCTTGTGGAATTAGCCGGTACACAGCGGATGACCGACGCAGAGATACGACGGACCCGGCAGTGTTACTATGGCTACGTGGCCTGCGTGGATGACATCTTCGGGCAGCTTCTGGATGAACTGAGAAGCATGGGCGAGCTGGACAATACGATCATCGTCTACGTCTCCGACCACGGTACACATTTGGGGGATCACGGCTTCTTTCAGAAGCAGAGCTTCTGGGAGGCCTCAGTACGCGTGCCCATGTTTTTCGCGGGTTCGGGCATAGAGAAACGCCAGGAAGCCGTGACGTCCCCGGTCAACACCGGCAGTCTACTTCCCACTCTGTTGGACATGGTCGGACTTGGCGTCCCCGAGCTCGTTGAGTTCTCCAGTTTGGCGTCGATGCTGCGGGGCGATGCTGTTGATGAGCCATCACCGGCCTTCAGCGAGATCGACTTCGGCATATGGTGCTACAGGGATGGGGATCGCTATGTCATGATCCGTGATGGTGACTGGAAGCTGGCACTCTATCGTGACCCGGGCAGTCGAGGACAGCGTGCCGGAACAGAGGATCGGATGCTCTACAACCTTGCGGACGATCCCGGAGAGTACTGCAATCTGGCGGCCGATCCGGCCTTCGTGTCTGTCATGGCCGCTTTAGTCGATAGCATCGATGCCTGGGATCACAGCCGGCAGCTTAAGACGCCGACTGTGGACAGGACAAAACAGAGTAGGGGGGCTTCGTGAATTTCGTCTTTTTCTTCCCCGACGAGATGCGCGCTGAGAGCGTGTCCTGTTACGGCCATCCGCTGGTCAAGATGCCGAACTTCGACCGGCTGGCGGAAGAGGGTGTGCGCTTCGATCAGTGCCACGTGCAGCATACCGTCTGCACACCGTCCCGATGCAGCCTGATGACCGGGCTCTACCCGCACGTCTCGGGACATCGCACACTGTGGCACCTGCTGCGCCCGCACGAGCCCAGCCTGTTTCGCTATCTGAAAGAGGCGGGTTATCACATTGAGTGGTACGGCAAGAACGATCTGTATAGCCGGGACTACTTCGACGGTCGTGAAGGCCGCGGCGTCATCGACCGCTTTGATGACTTCGGCAACGCTCACGCCGGCGCTAACGCGTTTGAACCCGGGGAGGCCGGCCGCTTCAGTTTCCTCTACGAACCCTTTGACGGCGACGTTCACGAGACCGGCGACATGCGCCGGGTAGAGGCCGGTATCGACTTCCTGCAGCAGCGTGCGGGCGACAGCGAACCTTTTGTGCTCTATCTGCCGCTCTCGCTTCCACACCCGCCCTATGCGTGCCCGCAGCCCTATCACGATATGTACGACCCGGATGACATCCCGCCGTTGCGCCCTGCTGAACTGCCGAACAAGCCGGACTTTCACCGTCTGATCCGCGAGAGCCGCAAGTTGGAGGAAGTGTCCGATGAGCTCTTCGCCAAGATCCAGGCGGTCTACCTGGGCAGCAACAGCTATGTGGACTGGATGTTGGGTCAGCTGCTGGAGACGCTGGACGGGACTGGACTGGCTGAGGATACGATGGTCATCGTGGCTGCTGATCACGGCGATTGGGCCGGTGATTACGGTTTGGTGGAGAAATGGCCGAGCGGCCTGGACGATACGTTGACGCGTGTGCCTCTGATTATCCGTGCGCCGGGGAGCGCCAGGGGACACGTGGTTCAGGAGCCGATCGAGTTCTTCGATATCATGGCGACGGTGATGGAGGCGGCGGGTCTCGAGACGCGCCATACGCACTTCGCGAGGTCTCTTGTGCCGCAGCTTCAGGGGGCCCCGGGTGATCCGGACCGCGCGGTCTACGCGGAGGGGGGCTACGACCCCCACGAGCCCCATTGCTTTGAGGGGCGCCCTAATGCTCGGATCTTTGAGGATCCCAACCACATCTACTATCCCAAAGGCGTGCAGCAGCAGCTGGCACCGGAGAGCGTATGCCGGGCAACGATGATGCGAACGCTGGACTACAAGCTGATTCGACGCCCCTTGGGAGTGAGCGAGTTATATGATCTGCGGCGTGATCCCCGAGAGCTAGACAACGTCTACGATGATCCTGACTGTGCCGAGTTACGCGATCGTATGACGATGCAGATGCTGGATTGGTATATCCACACCGCAGACACTGTACCGGTCGGTGAGGATCCGCGAGGGTTGCCACACCGAGGGTGAGCTCTTGTGGAATTATGACGAATTCGTATGAGATATTCGAAATTCGTGCGAATGACCCGTTTTTTCCGTTGACAAGCAAGGTGTTTGATGCTATAGTATTGGTAGGTTTTGGATGATTTAGTTGTAAATGCTGAATCAAGTACCCTATATATTGTGGTTATGGAGACACTGGTCACAATATGGGGATGTGTCATATAAACAAGCAATGTATATGCAATATGCATTGCTTGTTGTTTTCGACCGCGCTTCATCGGCTTACTTGACCATCGGTTGACTCCGGGCTATCTCTTCGTGGGCTTGGCTACGTCGTTGTTGTGATACAGTCTGACTATAAGTGGCTTGTTCTCCGGAGGTTGTGCCAGTCGATTCAACAGCTAAGGACATCCTGACGCTCTTGTGGACACGGATGTCCTCTGACGTGTGTCGACGACTGCGCACCGCCTGCGGTGCTTTTTTGGGATGTGGAGTCTGTAGCTCTACCCGCGCGAGTCGCGCGGGACCTGCAGACTTGGCGGGAAAGGAGTGCCTCAGGTATGGCGGTCGACAGTGTTACCAAGCGGGACGGGACAGTTGTGCCCTTCGATCGGGCGCGGATAGAGAATGCGATCTATGCTGCAGCGCGGGCGGTCGGCAATGGTGAGGGACGCCCTTGGGCGGAGACGCTCTCTTGGGCGGTGACGGCATTGCTCTGGGAACGAGCCAGCGGGAGCGGCGAGGCACCACACGTTGAGGAGATCCAGGACGTAGTGGAGGAAGTCCTGGTCAAGTCAGGTAGTCCGCGGATTGCCAAGGCCTACATACTGTACCGGCAGCAGCGCGCGTCTGCGCGTGACACCACCCGCATGATGTTGGATACCGAGAAGCTCGTGGACGACTATCTGCAGCGCGCAGACTGGCGGGTCAACGAGAATAGCAATATGAATTATTCCCTTCAGGGGCTGAACTTTTATCTGGCATCATCCATAGCGGCACGCTACTGGCTTCACAACATCTACCCGCCCGAGGTGCAGGAAGCTCATATCAACGCGGATGTGCACGTCCACGATCTGGGGATGCTCTCGGTCTATTGCTGTGGGTGGGATCTGCAGGATCTCCTGGAGCAGGGGTTCGGTGGTGTGTCGGCGAAGGTTGAGAGCAAGCCGCCGCGGCATCTGCGCACCGCGCTTGGGCAGTTGGTCAACTTCTTCTACACTCTGCAGGGCGAGTCTGCCGGTGCAGTCGCCGTCTCCAACTTCGACACGCTGATGGCGCCCTTTATCCGCTACGATAACCTGAACTATAAGCAGATTAAGCAGGCCGTTCAGGAGTTTGTCTTCAATATCAACGTCCCAACCCGGGTGGGGTTCCAGACGCCGTTCACCAATCTGACGATGGATCTGACACCGCCATCGACGCTGGCCGACGAGCCGGTGATGATCGGCGGCGAGACACAGGATGCGACGTATGGTGAGTTCCAGACGGAGATGAATCTCATCAACCGGGCCTTTGCCGAGATTATGCTGGAGGGTGATGCTCATGGCCGGGTCTTCACCTTCCCGATCCCTACCTACAACATCGGGAAGGACTTTGATTGGGACGACCCGGAACTGGCCCCGATCTGGCAGATGACGGCACGCTACGGTATTCCCTACTTCGCGAACTTCGTCAACAGCGATATGGACCCGGAAGACGCCCGGAGCATGTGCTGCCGGCTGCGACTGGACAACCGCGAACTGCGCAGGCGGATGGGCGGGCTGTTTGCCGCCGCGCCGCTGACCGGCTCTGTCGGTGTGGTGACGATGAATATGCCACGGCTGGGCCACACCGCCCGGAACGAGCGAGATTTCCGCGAGCGCTTGGAGCGGCTGATGGAGACGGCCAAGACTAGCCTGGAGATCAAGCGCAAGATGCTTGAGTCGCTGACGGAACGTGGGCTCTACCCCTATAGCCGGTACTATCTGCGCAACGTCAAGGCGCAGTTCGGGCACTATTGGTCCAACCACTTCTCGACGATCGGCCTTAACGGCATGAATGAGGGGTGTCTCAACTTCCTGGGCGTCGGCATCGATCATCCGGATGGCAAAGCCTTTGCCGTGCGTACACTGGAGTTTATGCGTGAGGTGCTGGTGCGGTTCCAGGCTGAGACCGGGAATCTGTATAACCTGGAGGCTACGCCGGCTGAGGGTGCGACCTTCCGTCTGGCTCGGGCGGACAAGCAGCGCTTCCCCGAGTTGCTCACCGCCGGCACAGAGGAGCGGCCCTACTACACTAACTCGACGCATCTGCCCGTGGACTACAGCGATGATGTTTTCGAGGTCCTGGATCACCAGGATGACCTGCAGACCCTGTACACCGGAGGCACGGTGCTGCATATCTTCCTGGGTGAGCAGATCGATGATTGGCGGCAAGCGGCGCGCCTGGTCCGAACCGTGACGGAAAACTACCGCCTGCCCTATTTTACACTGACCCCGACGTTCAGTATCTGTCCAGTTCACGGTTACATTTCCGGTGCGCACGAGTATTGTCCCCACGACCACACGCCGGAGGAGTTAGCGCGCTTTGGCCGATCGGTGCAGATGGAGAGCGTGTCCGAGGTCTCTTCCGTGAAAGAGGCTGAAGCTGAGGGTGCGGCTGTGCCTGCTTGAGGCGGGGAAGAATGGCAGAATGGGAGAATCAGCGAATGACAGAGAGTATGAATGTGCGAAGTGAGCACGCTCGCTGGTCAGTGTCGATCTGCCATTTGCTGATTTGTTGATTCCGCACTCTCAGATTCGCTAATTCTCTTATTCTTTGATTCTCAATCCCTGGAGGATACGATGGAAACTAGCAAACGAACGCCTGATACTGTTGATGTTGAGGTGAAGGTGCCGTGTGAGGTCTACTCACGCGTGGTCGGGTACCTCCGGCCCGTGGAGGCATGGAATGAGGGCAAGCGTCAGGAATTCTCAGAGCGCACAACCTTCAAAATGCCCACGGTGGCAGAGGCCGCGGCTCGCGAGTAGCGCCGGCTGGGACGTTTTCGGCAATCAGCGCGGCTCCTGACGAGGGGTGCCGCGTTGATTGTTTTCTACGGAGGAGTGCGTATGGATATCAAGGGCTGGGTGCGCACCTCGCTGATCGACTTTCCGGGACACATCGCCACCGTGGTGTTCACGGCGGGCTGCAACTTCCGCTGTCCGATGTGCCACAATGCCGATCTGGTGCTTCGGCCAGGTGAGCTGCCCTCGTTCGATCTGAGTGTAATCTGGGACTTTCTGCGCCGGCGCGCCGGCAAAGTCACAGGTCTTGTGGTGACCGGCGGTGAGCCGACGCTGCAGCCTGATCTTCCAGTGTTTCTAACAGAGGTGCGTGACCTGGGGTATGCGGTCAAGCTGGACACCAATGGCTACCGCCCCGACGTGCTGGCTGCGCTGCTGGATCAAGATCTGGTTGACTTTGTGGCGATGGATGTGAAGGCCCCGCCGAAGAGCTATGGTCTGTTGACGGGCGTGCCGGATATCGAAGTGGACCCGATCAGGGCCTCGTTGTCGATGCTGTGTGAGGGGCGGGCGCCCGTGGAGTTCCGCACCACGGTGGTCCCGGGACTGCTGGCGCCTGACGATGTTGGGGCCATCGCTCGATGGTTGGCAGGGCTGGGTGCCGCATCCGGCGCAACGTATGTCCTGCAGCAATTCCGGGGGGGCAGCACGTTGGATGCCAGACTCGCTGCGGTGACGCCGTACACAAGTGACGAACTGCGGCAGATGGCGGTGCGCGCGCGCCTCTGGCTTCCGGACGTGAAGGTCCGGGGCATCTAGTGGGGGAACTTTTGACGCTGCTCCGGCGTCTATGGTATGAGATGGGGAGAAGGTCTCACATACTCATATGTCGGCACTCCGGCGCCCCAATCTCCTAGCCTGCTGTGGTGCCACGAGGAAGGAGTATAGTTATGTCCCGGAAACGTTGGCTCTTCTTAAGTGGCGGTCTCCTCGCCTTGGCTCTTGTTATTGCGCTAGCCGGCTCAATCTTCTACTTTGCGCGGCTCCCAGAGCACTTAAGCCAGCACGAGACGATTGTACTCGGCCAATCGCAGTTGGTGCCCGGCAGCACTGCGGCGATGCGGGTGGTCGTGCGAGACAGCCGGGATTCCGAGCCCTTGGCCGGCGCCGGCGTGAAGGTGTTGATGCGCCCTGCCGAGGGTGGCAAAGCGCTTCCTGTCTATGAGGGCACGACGGACGCCAGCGGCACCTTGGACGTCAGCTTCGCGGTTCCGGAGGACGCAGTCCCGGATCAAGTGCTGGTAGTGGAGACGGTATCCTCCCTGGGTTCCGACCGGATGGAGAAGCCTGTCACCCTCACGCGCGACTATCGCCTGTTGGTCGCGACAGACAAACCCCTCTACCAGCCCGGACAGATGATCCATATTCGCGTCCTGGCGCTGGGTGCGTTCGACCACCGGCCCGCTGCTGACCAGACGGTTGAGCTGGCGGTGGCCGATGGCAAAGGCAACACGGTGTTCCGCAAGTCCCTCACCACCTCCTCCTTCGGGGTGACATCTGTCGATTTCCAGCTTGCTGAGTCCGTGAACACCGGCCCGTACAAGATCACGGCAACGTTGGGCAATACCTCGTCAGAGAAGACGGTCACGGTTGAGCACTACACCCTGCCCAAGTTTGAGGTCGCGCTGGGCACCGACCGCGACTACTATCGTCCCGGTGATCGTGTCGAGGTCACGCTGTCCGCGCGCTACTTCTTTGGCAAGGATGTGACCCGGAGCGCCATCGTCATCGAGGGTTACACCTTCGACTTCGAGCGCATTGTCTCTGTCACTATCGACGGGCAGACTGATGACCAGGGGCAATTCGAGTTCGCCTTTGAGCTGCCGGACTATCTTGCCGGCAGTGAGTTTGAGGATGGGCGGGCACGTTTCTACGTCGAAGCGCGCGTGACCGATCAAGCAGAGCACACCGAGGTGGGCCGGCTCTCGCTGCCGGTCGCGCAGCAAGCGTTGGTCATTGATGCTATCCCGGAGGGCGGCACCTTCCGGGCGGGCGTGGAGAACATCCTCTACATCCTCACCAGCACGCCCGATGGTGCCCCGGCCGAATCAGAGATCACGGTCACTCTCTATGACTCGAACGAGACGCTCACGGCGCAGACGGGGCTCTATGGCTTGGCGGAGGTCCGTTTCACGCCGCCGGCGTCCTACGTCTCGCTCCGCATCCAGGCCCGGGATACCACCGGGGTTTCAGCGGACCGTGAGTTCCGGTTCGAGGGACCGTACGACGAGGAATCGGTGCTGCTGCGCCCAGATGCTCCCATCTACCGGGTGGGGGATACGATGGCTTTGACGATCCTCACCTCGCAATCCACGGGCACTGTCTATCTCGATATCGTGCGCGAGGGTCAGACGGTCAGCACGCGGGCCGTGGATGTGGCCGCCGGCCGTGCCGATGTGGCTGTCGATCTTGACCCGGCCTTGTACGGCACGCTGGAGCTGCACGCGTACAAGATCCTGCGCAGCGGCCACATCGTGCGAGACACCCGTCTGGTCGTCGTGGATCAGGCTGCGGATCTGTCCGTCGGCCTGCAGGCCGGTGCGGACACCTACCGGCCCGGTGAGGATGCGACGCTCGACGTGAGCGTCACAGATCCGGCGGGCAACGGTGTGCAGGCCGCGCTGGGTCTGGCCATTGTTGACGAAGCGGTGTTCGCCCTGGCTGAACAGGACCCCGGCTTTGCCAAGCTCTATTTCATGCTGGAGGAAGAGCTGTTGGCGCCGAAGTTTGAGTTGCACGGGTTCAGTATCCCCGAGATGATCACCGATCCCTGTCCTCGCAGTGGCGACGACGCCTGCACGCCTCCCGTGTTGGAGGCTCAAGCGGATGCGGGCAAAGCCGCGCTGGCCTCGGCGATCTCGGCTGCCGATCCCTTTACGCTGGAGGCGAACTCTCATGAGCAGGCGATGGCGCGCGCCTACGAGCGGCAGCGGAGTTTCTACGAAACGCTGGCCACAGGCTCCTTCGGGCTGTTCCTGGTGCTGCCGCTAACGGTGCTGGTGCTCAATGGCATAGCTGTGATCCGTGTACGGCACTTCTGGAAGAGCCTGGGTCTTGCACTCGGCCTTCTGGTCCTGTCTGCACTCTCGCTCTTGGGCGTCCTCTGGCTCGTCGATGAGCTGTTCTGGCGTCTGCAGGAGCTGCTGGTCACGCTTCTTGCGATCTCAGGGGGGCTGCTTGCTTTGACCGGGCTCGTCACTCTCATTGTGGTAGCGGTGCACCGAAAGGATAGATTGCTGGGAGGCGTCTTGGTCCTGATTCCGCTGACTGTCCCTGTGGGAATCTTGCTCGGATGGTCAGCAAACCGGGGTATGGTGATGCCCGACGGATGGCTGGTTCTGGTGGGAGCGTTGGCCGCTCTGTTACTGCCCATCTCGCTGCTTTTCCGAGGCGCGGGATTCGCGTGGGAACGTCGTGTTTGGCCGGCCCTCGGTGCGTGGGGAATAGGGCTATCGATGGTGGGTGCCCTGGCTGTGATCCTGATGATGGGGGGCTTTGGCGCGATGAGCCCCGGCGTGATGATGCAGGCCGCCGGTGGTGATGAGGCATGGATGATCGAACCCGTGGCCGGAGCTATGGCCGAGATGGGTGTTCGCAATCTGGATATGGATGGCGCCGTTCTTGAGATGGACAAGTCGGCCGTGGTGGAGGAGGCCGAAGTGACGGCGACGGCGGGAGAAACGGCTGCCCAGGGAGCTGAACCCCCGCGGCTGCGCCAGTACTTCCCTGAGACGATGCTCTGGCTTCCTGACGAAGTGACCGATGTGGAGGGCCGGCTGCTGGTGGAGTTCCCGGTGGCAGACAGCATCACGACCTGGCGTGTAGTCGCCCTTGCGTCGTCGCAGGATGGGCGGCTGGGCAGCGCCACAGGGCAGCTGCGCGTCTTCCAGGATTTCTTTATCGACCTTGATCTGCCCGGGTCCCTGACGGTCGGCGACGAAATCGCGGTGCCGGTGGGGGTCTTCAACTACCTTCCTGAGGCGCAGACGGTGCGGTTGGAGGTGACGCACTCGGACTGGTTCGAGCTCATCGACGAGCCCGTCAAAGAGATTTCGATCGCCTCGAATGACATCACCGTCGTCTACTTCCGAATCCGGGCCGTGGAGTTCGGACAGCAGCCTTTCCAGGTGACGGCTTTCGGCAGCCAGATGTCCGATGCCATCCGCAAGGATGTGCGCGTCTTCCCTGACGGCAAGCAGCTGCGGTTTGCAGTCTCCGACAAGCTCGATCCCACGGTCCAGGTTGCGGAGACGATCCGGATCCCGGGAGACGCGATCGTGGGGACACAGAACCTGACTGTCAAGATCTACCCCGGCGTGGTGAGCCAGGTGGTGGAGGGGCTTGACGCTTTGCTGCGCATGCCCTACGGCTGCTTCGAGCAGACTTCGTCGACGACCTATCCCAACGTGTTGGTGCTGGACTACCTGAAGACATCCGGGCAAGTCTCACCCGAGGTGCAGATGAAGGCTGAGCAGTATATCAACCTCGGCTATCAGCGGCTGATGACCTTCGAAGTCAGCGGGGAACCCGGTGGTTTCAGTCTCTTTGGGGACGCGCCGGCCGATCCGATGCTGACGGCCTACGGCCTTCAGGAGTTCGGCGATATGAGCCGTGTGTATGAGATCGACCCCGCTCTGATCCGCCGCGTGGCAGACTGGCTCTTTGCACGGCAGAATAGCGATGGGTCCTGGGAGGGAATCGCCGGGTTCCACGAGACGAACATCACAAACCTGACGGGCCGTATCCCGGTGACGGCCTTCATCGTCTGGGGGCTGGCAGATGCCGGCTATGCCGACGATGGACGCACACAGGCCGGCGTGAACTTCCTTCGCGACCAACTCTCCCAGGTCGAGACCGCTTACGATCTGGCGATGGTGGCGAACGCGATGGTGGCGGTGGATATCAAGACTAGCGGAATCACAGATGCCACCGATGCTGTGCTGAACCGGTTGGCGGGGATGGCGAAGCGGGATGGTGACTCCGTCTCCTGGGAGCCGGGCCGCGAGACCTATATGGGGGGTGGCGGAACCAGTGGTCGGCTGGAGACGACGGCCTCCGCTGCTCTGGCCTTCCTTCGCGCGGAGCGACACAGCGATCTGGCCAACGAGGCGCTGGTCTTCCTGACACGCAACAAGGACAGCTTCGGCACCTGGGAGACGACATCGGCTACAGTGATGGCTCTCAAGGCTCTCCTCGAGAGCGTGCGCTCCGGTGCTGAGGACGTCGACGCGACGGTGATGGTGCGCCTGAGTGGTGGCGAGACCAAGACGGTGCAGGTGACGCAGGAGACCTTCGATGTGGTGCAGGTGTTCACCTTCGACGATGTGCCGGTGGGGCGGGATGCGATGGTGGAGATCTCGATGACCGGCAAGGGCAACCTGATGTACCAGGTCATCGGTAGCTACTACCTGCCGTGGGGCAGGCTGGACTTCTATCCTGAGTTGATGTCCGGCGAGGAATTGGTCAGCATCGATGTGGCCTATGACCGCACCGAACTGGCGGTGAACGACACGGTCGGCGTGGATGTGACCGTGACACTGAACGAGCCCGACGGCGTCGCCGAGCAGGCGATCATCGATCTGGGGCTGCCGCCGGGCTTCGAGGTCGAGACCGAGGATCTGGCGCGGCTGGTCGCACGCTTCCAGGATCTGCCCGACGACTACCCGCACGCGCAGGTCAAGCGCTTTGAGCTGACGGGGCGCCAGATCATCCTCTACGTTAAGAACCTGAACGGCACCGAGCCGCTGACGCTCTCCTACCGCCTACGCGCCAAGTTCCCGCTGGTGGCGCAGACGCCGGCGAGCATTGCCTACGATTACTACAACCCCGGCGCGTCCGCCGATGCCGCGCCTCAGACGTTGACGGTGGTGGGGGAGTGAGAGGGAGCAGCTTTCAGCGGTCAGCGATCAGCTAGCAGCAGTAAGGAGTAGGCGTCCAGGG
>CAZEXX010000077.1:0-14150 GCA_964516885.1 uncultured Anaerolineales bacterium
CCTGTTACTCTTCAACTGTTAAGGTGCTTGCTCTGCGAGGCCTCCCCCACAGCTCCTTCAGCATTCTATCACAATCCCCTTTTCCGTCAAGGGTAAGTCCCTCACCCTTTCTAAGATCTTTGCTCTCCATCTGAAGCGCAACGTTCCGCGAATTAGCGGGTGAACAAAGATACTGGATTGCGACATCCTGCTCGTAATGTGCTCGGCGCAGACCATTGGAGAAAAACCTCCTGGTCCCGCGCGCGAGGCAGGATCATACCATAGCAGCAACTCCTGTCAAGGGTTCCGTGAAGGCCAGCTAGCTCTTGCGTGAAGCCGGAGTCAGCAACCGCGCGGCATCCACCCTGGAAAAGTGACGTCGATACGCTGCAGTGTCGTCGAGCACTTGACTCAGCGCAGCATCCGCTTCAGCCAACGCAGCCGGGTCCGGTTCAGCTCTCACAACAGGAGCCAACACCATGATCTCACCACGATCTTCGATGAGAGCGCACAGTCCCTTCGCCGCCAGCCACTCAATCCCTGTTCTCACCGTCTGCTCCCGATGTCCTGTTAATGCAGCCAGTTCGGGCACACTCGCAGTCCCATCCCTGACACGCAGGATCGTCTTCACGAAACGGAGCAGAAAGCCCAGGAAGGCCTTCTTGCTGTCCAAACTGCGCTTGTCCCCCATCAAGACCACGCGCTCGGGTGATGCGCGCCTGAGCGCCAGACGCAGTACATCCACGCTGGGGGGACGACTCCAGATCACCAGCGTCTCTGCCGGTTGGAGTTGATGTCGAGGCTGACCTATGCCATCCTCCCAGCCCAACCCCTCAGCCCAAACCGAGACAGAGGCGGCCCGACCGGTCTCCTCGCGCAGCAAGCTGGGTAAGTCTCGCCGCGCTCGAAGGTCGACGATCTCCAAGGAAGCCGGAGCACCCTCCGGTAACGCCGCGACATCAGCTCCCTCTGGAGCGCGTGTGGCCTGCCACACCAACTGCACAGTGGTCTTGCCCCGGAAATGATTCAGTCCCAGGGTGAACGCAAGGTCAAAGGGCCCCTGCGGCAGCAAAGCCTCATCCCAGTTCCACCAGACAACGTCACGCCGTGTCTCCCCGCTATCCTCTACCGTCACCCGAACGTGACGCCCAGTGCGCCCAAGCGCCCGATGTCCCACAACCTTCACGTCACGTGTCGCCAGAACCAGCGGCGGATTGCCTCGCCCGAATGGGGCGAGGCGTCTGAGATCCGATACCAGCTCCATCGACAACTCCCCCAGTCCCATATACCCGTCTATCTGGAAGAGCTGTTCGACGGTCCTTTCGGCCAGCTGTCCCTTGACAGCCCTCGAAACGCCTCGTCGGAACGCACCGATGCGACCAGGCTCGATCGAGAGCCCCGCCGCCATTGCGTGCCCACCGAACCCTGACAGCATCTCCTTCTGCGTGGCGATGGCCTTGGTGATGTGACATCCCTCAACAGAGCGCGCAGATCCCCGCGCATCCTCCCCCGGCGACATAGTCAGAAGTATCACCGGACGTTCATAACGCTCGACCAGCCGGTTGGCCACGATGCCGATAACACCGGCGGGCCATTGCGGGTCGTCCATGACCAGGGCCGCACTCTCCAACAGCTTGGGGTCCCGCTCCAGCTTGGCTTCAGCCCCAGCGAAAACCTGGTCACACAACAACCTACGCTTCGCATTGAGCGACTCAAGCTGGGACGCCAGAATCCGCGCCCGCGCCAGGTCGTGGGTTGTCAGGAACTCCACAATCACATTAGCGTCATCCAACCGACCCACGGCATTGAGGCGTGGCCCCAGTCCGAAGCCGATGTCTTCCTCGGTTAACACCCCCGGTGTGACCTTGGCTAGACTCATCAGCTCCTGAAGACCCAGCCGCGACGTCTCGCGCAGTACCTGCAGCCCACGCTGCAGCAGATAACGAGTATCGCCGGTCTGCACCGCGACATCGGCCACAATTCCCAACGCCACGAGATCCAGGAGCACCGTCGCTGACTCAGGCCGGCCCGCTCGGGCATACAGGGCCTCAGCGACCTTGTACGCCACACCGACACCGGGTAGTGATGCTAGTGGGTGATCCTCGGGCAAGCGGTGGGGGTTGACCACGGCGACAGCCTCAGGGAGCGTAGGCGTGAGTTCATGGTGGTCCGTGATGATCACATCCACGCCCTGTGAGTGTGCGTACGCCACGGCCTCGTGTGCGTCGATACCGGTATCGCAGGTGACGACCAGATCAATGCCTTGAGCGAGTTCGTGCGCCAGCCACGGCACCCGCATCCCGTGAGATTCCGTCTCTCTGACCGGAATGTGATAGACAACATCACCGCCAAGATCCCGGAAACACGATACCAAAAGGGTCGTCGATGTCTGACCATCAACGTCGAAGTCTCCCCAGACCAAGATGCGCTCATGCCCGTCCAGCGCCCGTTGGATGCGTGTGACGGCGTCCGCCATGCCGGGTAGTGCCTCTGACGCTGCCGGCAGATAGAGATCCGCGTCCAGGAAAGCCTGCGCCTCAGCCACTGTCGGCTTCCCCCGGCGCACCAGAGTTTCGGCGACCAGCGGATGCCCCCCGGTCGCCTCACGCAGCGCTCGGGGAACCGATACGGACTCAGGCTCCCGCCACCGTTGTATCATAGTCACTCCCAACCACGCCATAACCAACAACCGCCAGCGCAAGCGCTGGCGGTCGGGAACCTGGAAACTACACGACGATCACTGTCCAGCACCACATCACCCCGACGCTTTGCCTCTTCCTCAAGCCAACAGCGCGCCGCACGATGATGCTGACGGCTAGGCGCCGAACTTAGTGAGACGTCCGGCGTTCGCCATCATCAGAGGCACCATGTCATAATGCCGAATGTGGCCCAATCCGCCGTGCATGCACGGCCGCTCGCCAAAGGCCTCAACATCGTCGGGGCGGACGTACTTGGACCAGAGTAGCACCGGCACCTCGTGCCAGGAATGGGCCTTGAGCGCCCACGGCGTGCTATGGTCACCGCTGATCAGTACAACATCCGGATTGAGGGCGAGGATCTCCGCCAGGGCAGCATCCGCCTCCTCAATCACGTGAACTTTGGCGTCGAAATTGCCGTCCTCACCATAGCTGTCGGTCTTCTTGACGTGGAAGAAGAAGAAATCACACTCATCCCAGTGCTTCTTGAGTGTCTCGACCTCGCTCGCGATGGTATCGCCCGTCGGCAGAACGTCCATCCCGACCAACCGGCCGATGCCACAATACATCGGGTAGGTAGCGATGGCGCCCAGCTTCATCTTGTAGATGTCGTTCATCTTGGGGATCGGAGGAACCTTGGCGATGCCGCGCAGGTTCATACTGTTGGCCTTGGGCTCATCAGCCAGGAGCTTGCGGGCTTCTGCCAACCACATATTGAGCAACTCCGCGGACCTCTCGGCCTCCGGTCGAAGTGCCTCAACGGGGAGCGAAGGAACGCCGGTCATCTGCGGATCTGTTTCAGTCAACCCGTCAGCGAGGCCCTCACCGCGCAGCACCAAGACAAAGCGGTATTCCTTGACGACCTCGACAAAGGTCTCAACACCCGGCAGCTTGATCTGGCGCAACTTCTCCACCAAGCGCGCTCCCGTCTCGGTGGGGATGCGACCGGCCCGACGGTCCAGGATATCGCCATTGGCGTCCACAGTCGCGAAGTTTCCCCGTGCAGCAAGATCGTTGGGGCCAAGATCGAAGTCAATCCCCAGTGCCTCAAGCACACCGCGGCCGACCTGCCACTCAATAGGATCGTAGCCAAAAAGCCCCACGTGGCCGGGGCCGCTGCCGGGGATAACGCCTGGGCGCACCGGGGTGCTCAGGCCAACGACGCTCTTCTTCGCCAGCGCATCCAGATTCGGTGTGTGTGCAGCCTCCAATTCAGTCAGGCCATCGGGCCCGGGCAGACCGCCAACGCCATCCATAACCATCAAGACCATCTTGGTCTTGCCTGGAATGCTCAGCTTGTTCATCAACTCGAGTTGGTTCATTGTGTCAGACCTCCGAGGGGTAGGTTCTTGCTGTGCGTATTCTACTCCGGACACAGCGATTATCAAGGATTCGAGGTCGACGGGGACGTTCGAGAACGGGGCAAGCGACGAAACAAAGAGGATCCGCTTGTCCCGCAACCGCTGCATAGGCTATTCTCGAAGGCACCTTGGCAGTTTTGTCCCGCGTGCATCCACTACGCCAGGCGCCCACTGGGCACAGACTGCCCAGGCGCGTCCTAGAACTCAATCTCCGCGATCTGCTCAAGATCGAAGTCGAAGTCATCGGGATCAACATCGAAGTCCAGCTCAGCGTCAACGTCATCTATCTGGCCTGCCCGATCCCCGCGACCACAGTAGGACCGGTAAGCACAGTACTTGCAGCTCTTCTCGTCCTCGGTCAGCGCAAAGTCACCCTCGCCACAGGCGGCGATCATCTCCACCTGGCGCTCCAGATACTCATCGTCCAGCGCGTATTGTGACGCGCTGTATGGCAGACACACCGTCTGATCAGGAAAACCCGGGTACCAATAGACCATCTGCACCTGACGTGGCTGGACGGGTACGCGACCATTGAGATGGGCACCCGCCTGGATCAGGACGTAGGGATAGACCCGCGTTTGGAGCCTCCGCCTGAGCCACGGCACAGAGGGTGGCCGATTGGAAGTCTTCCAGTCCAGAATCACGGCCTGCCTACCGGCCACGGCAATCACAACATCGTACTTTGCCACGAGCCGGTACCCGGCCACCCGGCCCACCAACGACAGCTCGCTGCGCACCTTGGCTGCGCTATCATCACCACCATACTGCGCCACAGGGTCGTGAGAAAGGAAACTCTGCCACCAGCTCTGGAGCTCCGGGTCCTGAATGGATTGTGAAATCCGTTCCTCGGGTATCCCCAGCAGATGTCGCTGCACCAGCCTGTGGAACTCGGTGCCCAGCCGCATGCGACGTTCGTGCTCCTCGATGGGTTCGGCGGGCACAGCCGGCCACCGCAGCCCCATCAGATGTCGCAGCTGGAACCGTCGAGGACACGCAGCGAAATCCTCAAGACTCGCCTGGCTGAACTGGAAATCATCGGGCAGCACCATCATATAGCCTCCCACCAGGTCTGTAAGGCAATGAAGGGGACGGATGGCTGTGCGGTGCCGCGACGGCCCGTGTTCCACGTCACGCTCAGCGCCTTCTTGGCGCGCGTCATGGCAACATAGAGAAGGCGCAGACGCTCGGATGCGTAGTCCAAGCGTGCGTCCAGTGTGGGCGTGCCCTCATCGTAGTCAAAGATATCCGGATTAGCTTGCAGCGCCTTCAGTTGCGCCAGAGCCTCGGCCTCCAAATTCAGACGATCCCGGATGAACCACGACTCAGAGATAAACTGGTCCTGCGGCAGCGCGGACGGGAAGTTGTAGTCATTCACCGACATCAGATAGACCTTGTCCCACTCCAACCCCTTGGCGCGGTGCATCGTCGTCACGACGACTTTGCCGCGGTAGGCCTCAGGGTCGAACCCCAGATCGGCGTCGGCGAATCCCAGGAATCGGCGCTCGTTGCGAGCGACCACCGCCAGCTCCTCAGTCAGCTCAGGAAGCCGCCAATCAGGATTCGTATCCGCGGTCTGCCGCAGCACCAGCGCGAGCTTGTGAGCAATGGCAAGATCGGCAGCCTCGTCAAAGAGATCCTGGGCCAGCGTCAGGACGATCTGGTCGATCGGCAGGATCGTCGTGCCCTGCCAGCGACGCACCAACTCACGAAACTCGATGAGGTGCTCCCGCAGATCGGGCGACAACACCAGGTCCCCGTCCAGATCCTCCAGCCAGTCCCGCCCCAGGCGAGGCCAGACGAAGTCCTCCACACGCGGGCATTTCGTAATGAGATTCGCCACCGAAGTCATCCGGGCCTTCGCCTCCGCGTCTTTGCGATCCTCGCGCCGCCAGACGCGGTAGACAGTGCCGAGCCGCTTAGCCGAAGTCGGATCCGCCAAGTAACCCACGATGTTGCCGAGAACGCCGGCGGCTTCGCGGGTGGAGGGCGTACTGCGCAACAGTTCAATGTAGGGCGCGTCCAGCTCCTTGAGCTTGTTGGCCACTTCGAACCCGCGATTGTTGCGCGGGACGAGGATGGCGACAGTCCCCTCCGGGTGCTCCGCCACCCAACTGCTGGCCGACTTTGCCACAGCCGTGATCTCGGCCTCGGGCGCGAACCCCTTCGCCACAAAACGAATCTGGGTGGGATCATCCTCGGGGTTCGGCTGAGGATCTCTTGGCGGCGTCGGTTCGATGTACGGTGGCCCCAGCGCACTCCGCAGCGTGGGCACAGGATGCTCAGCCATCGTCCAATCGATGAGGGCGTTGGCCAGATCGATCACGCTCTGCATCGAGCGTCCGGAGTTCGGCAGATCCTGCGCCCGGACGCCCTCCTCTTTCAAGAACTCACGCAAGAACCTGGGGCTCGCCGTCGTGAACGTCTCATAGATCGCCTGGTTGGGATCCCCGACGCGCACCCAACTGCCGTCCTGCCCCACCAACTCCCGCAGAATCAGCTCCTGCAGACGACTGCTGTCCTGCGCTTCATCCTCCAGGATGTAGGGCCAGCGGTGCCGCAACCGGCGCAAAAATGCCGGATCCAGCCGTATCGCCTGCAGGGCAAGGCGAATCAAGTCATCGAAGTCGACGACGCCCCGGTAGGCCAGCGCCCGCTGATAGTCTGCGTAGACAGCGTAGCCCATCTCCAGAAGGGGCAGCTCGTCGGGGAAATCATCCAGCAGGTAACGCAACCCCGGTGGGGTGAGTTGTAGATCCTTGGACTGTTTGATGATCGCAGTCGCTATCCTGACCACCAAATCGGGCCAACGACTCCGCCGCAGTTGCTCCGTCTTCCAGGGCTCAAACTCAGGCGAGAGGAAAACATCGGCAGTATCCGGGTTGGCCTGCGACCAGGCCCGCACTGCGTCGCCCAGTATGTCGCGAGATACGCGCTCATCGATGATGCTGAAGTCATCCGATAGCCCGACCAGGCCGGGCCGTTCACGGACGATGTCGTGAGCAAGGCCGTGGAGCGTGCGCACACGATAGCCGACCCCGGGTAGAAGACCGCGCTCCTGCACGAAGCCTCCCACCCGGCTCGAGAAGTTGCGCACGGCCGAATTGACCAAGGTGACGATCAAGACCTCTTGATCATCCTCAAGATTGGCCTCGGCAACCAGCTTCGCCGCAAGCGCTGAAAGCGTCCAGGTCTTGCCGCTTCCGGGCACAGCAGAGACACCCATGCGCCCCTCGATAAAGGAGAGCACACCTAGCTGCTTGGGTCTGGGCTGAAAACCGGTTGTCATAGACTTCCCTAAAGCTCGACAGTAGCGCGGACCGTACCGGCGCGCTGGTGACGAGCGACCAAGTTCACGGTGCCCCCCTTCGGCGCCCGCACAACCCATTCGACCTTGATCCGATCGTCGGTCTCGTCCTCACCCTCAGGGAAGGCTCCCTTGTAAGCGCGGCCCTCGAGCTGGCCCAGCTCCTCCCGGGGTTCACCGGCCTCCAACGTAGCGCCCTCCGGAAGCTCAATCTCGCAGACCAATCCGCGGATGACTTTCTTCTCCACAGCCTTCTTGGTCACATAGGAGGGCAGCCAGCCCGTGTTTTGAACCACCAACCGAATACGATAGGTCCCCTCGCCCAGGTCCTTAGCGGTCGCCTCCATCAGCTCCAGCTTCGGGGATATCAGTGCCGACCAGATCAGCCACTTGGGGAAGCGCGCGATCTCCCGCTCCAGGAACTGCTTGGGTGGGTTGCTCCAGGCGTAGACGTGGTCCCAGCCACCCAGCTCGACGGGCCCCAACTCCGGATGCTCGAAGGGGTACCAATCCACGTACCCTGTGCCCTCAAGGACCTCGTCGCTCCACTTGAGCATCTTCAGATCGTCCTCGAAGGAGTGTTCACGATACCAGTCGATGAACTTGTACTCCTCAATACCCGCTTCACGCTGCGGGCTCCAGATCTCAATGGTCCACGCAAAAGCCCCCATCTGCTCATAGACCCAGGTGTCAAAACCACCGGTCGTGATCTTCTTGGGGTGGTAGCGGAAATCGTGGTAGACCGAGATGTTCGGGTATCCGGTGAGCTCAGTGCCCTTCGCGCCGATCTTCTCGAAGGTCCACAGGTCCTCCGCCGGGAACTCCGAGTCGGCACGGTCATCATACGGGCGCAAGATCACGCCGCTGTAGGTATGCAGCGCCACGCCACCTGTGATGTTGGGATGGCCGGCGATAAACGCCACCAGTGCTCGTACCTCGGGCTCAGATGTCGGGTAGGGGCCGGCACCTCGCTGCTTGACTTCCTGGCGCCAGTTCTCCGGGAAGTTGCGGTTAAGGTCGAGGCGTTCTTTCTTGGGTTGGATCTTGATCGAGACGCCGTCGTAGTTCTCGACGAGACCCTCCGGCAACAGCCGGTAATACTGGCCACCGGTCTCCGCAGGGTCCCGTCGCACCATCAGCCGGGGTTCTTCGGAGCAGATCTTCCATGCGCCGTTCGGATCAGCGACGCGCATGGTAAGCATACGGCCATCGCCATCGATGTCCTCGACCACCAAGCCGCCGATGGGCTCCTCATCATACGGATAGGGGCGGGTGCTGGAGCGGATGTAGCGTGGCTTGTCGGCCAATGCTAACTCGGCGCCGTCCGGGTTGACGCGCGGTACGATGTAGAAGACGCGCGTGTCCAGGGCACGCGTGATCTCCTCATCCTCACCATAGCCGGTTACCAGCGTGTTGATAAGGTAGAGACAGGCCGTGGAAGGTGAGACCTCCGTCGCGTGTATGTTCCCGTCGACCCACAGTGCCGGCTTCTCGTTGTCAGGGCCGGTCTCGAGGTTCGTGACCTTGGCCAACCAAATGTCACGGCCTTCGTGGCTCTTGCCGATACTCTCCACCTGCATCAACGTGGGATACTCCTCAGCAAAGGCCTTGATATGGGACGTCAGATCGTCGTAGCGGTAGTATGTATCGAACCGAATGTCAAGCACACTCAACCTCCAAGAAAACAGTGAATAGAGTAATACACACAGCTAACATCTAAGAAACCAACTTGGTAGCACCAGCACGCGGCAGCTCCCAAAATCGCTCCGCGTAGCGCGAACTCCCCTTGACGGGGACAAGTTGCTAGTTCGCGTCCCGTCGCCAGCAACCCAACTGCAAACCACGCAAACCCGCGTGTATTGGGCTCCCTGAACCTCTGCTCCGCGCAACCCAAACCGCATCATCTGGCTTCACGCAGCACACGCTGCACGGTGCGCAGCAGAGGCCCCTCCTGCTCAAAGCCCTGCTCCGAAAACTCGCTCAATCCCAGATAGATGGCCCCCCTGCAGCGCCGCACCAATCCGGTCACCAGACGGTGGAGCGACTGCTGCCGCAGCGCAAACTCATCGGCATCCGTCCACACCTTCCCCAAGAGCCACCGGCGGCTCAACACGTAGGGGTGCGTGAGGGGCTGATACAGGCGCTCCCACCACCCTTGCCCGCCGATATTCAGCCACACCTGAACCTCCACAGGCCGATTGCTCAGCAGGAACGTATAGGCCGGCGCTACCAGAACAGCGTCCTCAGCCGGCGCCTGCCACGGCGTCAGGTATTGGGCAGCGATCACACCGGCCCGGACCATACGCACATACTCCTGTCCTAGAGCGACGCCCTCGGGCAGCTCGGGGTGAATCCAGCGGAACTTCCGCACAGACTCGATCAACATCGCGACCACGCGACCCCCGTCGAGATCCCGGTGAAAGCCATGCCCAGGCTGAGACAGCATCTCCCCGAAGAGACGCGAAAGGAAATGATCAAACGGCGCAGGCGTCTCATTGGCATACCGCCCAAGCCAGCCACGCAGACGCTCGTACCGCTCACCGAAGGCGAAGGTGATGCGCTGCTGCATATCCACGTTGATCTCGTCAAACGAGACCAGCTCGGGCCTCTCATCTTTGCGCCGGTAGACGATCTGTGTCAGCAGTTGAGCACGGACAAGATCAAGGTCGTCAATCGCCGACATCAGCGCATAGGCAACGTCGTGCGTGGCCGGCACGATGCCCCACTGAGGATGGGCCAGTGCGGCTATCGTGAGCAAGGTTTGAACGGCAGGCTCGTCCCGCAACGCTCGGGAGGGACGGTGCGAGCGCGCAGTGACGTCCACCTGAGCCAGTCGGTGCGTAAGCGAAAAGCGCAGTGCATCCGAAAGGAATGGCGCCAGCACGACGATCTCGCCGGGAGGGACACCCTCATCGTGCACCAGTCCCCGGATCTCATCCGCCACCCAATCCAGCATCTCTGGATGAAACCGGTGGTTCTCAAAGCGCAGCACTCGGCTGATCTCCCCAGGCATGAACCGGCGCTCGGTCGCCGTGCGAGAGCGTTTGCCGGCAGGCGGTCCATCCGGCGGCCCAGCACTCTTCGCGGTGCCCGTCTCGTCCGACAGCCCCTCCTGCGCCGCGTCGACCGGCCGCAGGATACGATCGAATGCGGCTCCCAGAACAGCCATCATCGGCCGCACGACAAACGACTCGGTGAAACTGACCGTGTCATCACAGAGATCGCCCATCGCGGCAGCGCTCTCGGGGTCAGCCCCCAGGAAGCTGCGGTACCCCGCATCCTGATCGAAGATGATCAAACCCGACGCAGCCCCGCCTAGCCAGCTGTAGATGATGTCGTGGGCAACGGGCGTATCCTCCTCGACGTTGTCCACGATCAGATGCGCATAGGTCTCGGTCAGATGGTCGCGGCAAAGCGGCTCCTGCCAGAGATGCTCAGCGAAGACGGACACCTGCAGGGAGAAGTCCAGCAGATTGTGTTCCAGGCAGTAGCGGCGAAAGCGCACCGCGCAGGTTTGGGCCTCGTCGTACACCCGCGACTGTGCCTGCTCGCCCATCCAGGCGCCCTTGAGCCGCTCGCCAATCTCGCCGGGATCAAACCCAACCACGGCGGACTTATTGAGATTGTCCAAGATCTGGCTATAGAGGCGATTGCGGTCGATGGTGATGGCGTCGAAATAGCCCTCGCGCTCGATCAACGGACCGACCACGTGCGCCATGTAGTACTGCGCTGTCTCCAGTGTCAGAAACGTCGGCCGTTCATCAGGCCCGGCGAATCCGGCCACCTCTGCAGCCAGCGGCCAGAAGATATCGATCATCCGCCGCGCAAGACCGCCCACCGTCGCCACATTGACGACCCCGCCGACCTGGTGCTCGGGATCACGCAGGGCCTGCGCATAAGGCTGGCCAAGGGTCCGCTGAGGCACAAGCACCTGGATGCTGTCGGCGGGCACGCCGCTATCCAGCAGGTGATGCAGTCGGGCCACGCCGGCCGTGGTCTTCCCGGTTCCAGCCGGCCCCTCAAGGAAGGTGCGCCGGTCCAACGGTGCGTGGGCAATGGCCAATTGGTGCGGCGCCAGGTCAAGGTCGGTCATGAATCCAATTCTCCCGTGCCATCCCCCAACAGAACGGCTGTTCCGATTCTACCAAGATGCAGCCACAACAGCAAATGGGGCGATAGGGCAGGTAAGCGAAAGGGCGAGAGTCAGCGGATGGAAGAACGGAAGAATGCAGAACCGTGACCTGCTGTCCAGAAGCGTCTGATTGACCGGCCGCCGACCGGCGCAGCCCTCTCGTACAGACGTGGCGGTACCGCCGCTTGCGGCGCGGCGTCTTCTTCGGGCTCCAACCTACTCAATCACACCGGCGCCCACGCAGAGAAGCCCTCTCGTACAGACGATCCAACGAACCCGCAGGGTTCGCGTCTTCTTCGGGTTGCACCCTTGTCGACCGCAGCTCCTGTCTCAGAAACTCGCCACCGAACTGAAATGCACCGACCTTGAGGCCATCCGATTGCGGCGCCCACCGAACACAAGTAGAATGAGGCCACCGGCCAGATCCCTAGAGAGGAAGTGACTCATGCCTAAAGAGACGATGACACCCAAGGAACGTTGGCTCGCCGTGCTGCAGCGCAAACCTGTGGACCGCCTGCCGATGGACTACTGGGCTACAGATGAAGCGACGGAGAAACTGATGGCTTACCTGAAGGTTGAAACGGTCGAAGAGATGCGCCAAGCATTGCACATCGACCGGCTGATCTCCGTTGCACCAACCTACGTCGGTCCAAACCTGGTGGGGGACACCGATATGTATGGGCGCCGCTTCAGGACCGTCCGATACGAGACCGGCGTCTACAGCGAGTGCATCGAGCACCCCTTGGCCGACTTTGAAACCGCGGGGGAGATTGAAGCAGCCTATACCTGGCCCACCGCGGATTGGTTCGACTACTCCGGAATCCCCGCCCAGATCGAGGGGATGGACGACTACCCGGTGCGCGGCGGTGGGTCAGAGCCCTTCCTGACCTACTGCCAGCTGCGTGGCCTGGAGCAGGCCTACATGGATCTGATCATCAACCCGGAGATGGTGCACTACTGTCTGGATCAGCTCTTTGACTTCTGTTATCAGAGCACAACCCGGATATACGAGGCCATCCCCGATCGGGTCAACATCTCTTACGTCGCTGAGGATATGGGTTCCCAGGAGTCGCTGCTCTTCTCCCCCAGACAGATTCGCACCTTTCTGATTCCCCGGATGAAGCGGATGATCGACCTCGCCCACAGTGCCGGCTCCTGCGTCTTCTACCACAGTGACGGTGCGGTCCACAAGATCATCCCCGATATGATCGAGGCCGGCATCGACGTGCTCAATCCCATCCAGTGGCGTTGCAAGGGTATGGAGCGGGAGGGGCTCAAACACGACTTCGGCGATCAGGTCATCTTCCACGGGGGCGTCGACAACCAACAGACGCTGCCCTTCGGCACGGTGGAGGACGTACGCGAAGAAGTCAGGACCAACATCGAGGTCTTGGGCGCAGACGGCGGCTACATCATCGCGCCCTGCCACAACATCCAGGCCAACACCCCACCGGAGAACATCGTGGCGATGTACGAAACCGGCTACGAGCTTGGCTGGAGATAACACCGTTGGGACACAGAGCCCACTGAGAAACTACGCATCTAGAGGGGGACGACAAACACGTCGTCCCCCTCTCCCTTGTCCCTTGGCACCCTATCCCCACGGTTCCTACTCGTGACGATACAGCTCCCACCCAAGATAGGTCGTGATCGCCTCCTCCAGCACGTCCGCTACGTATCCACGCGTGATCGCTGTGTGGTGCTCAAAACCGTTCTTGCACAGAACATCCATCAACGTCTGCAGGCCTTCGATGCGGAGCACTGAGGCACCCCCCTGGAGATTGCCGATGGGATCATCGGTCATATCCCCCTCACCGACGTAAGCCTTGATGATGCCCAGTGGATCATCGGTCGACGCTCGGAAGAAGGTGATCGGTCCCGGAGCAGCCTGGCCCTTGACGGCCCCAAAACAGCGATCCGCGCCCAAGGACGCACCGAGGATGTCGAGGTTGGAGACTTCCACCTCAGCGCCCATAAAGCTCTTGGGGAAGTTGCTGCAGTGGGTGTTGAGGCACATATCGCGGTCGTCGCCATAGTTGTTGTTCCAGTCCTGGAAGGCCGGCGGGGTGCCCGAGGCCAGCAACAGCGCGTACATCGAGACGGCGCCCATCACGTCGACCTCACACGCGCTGGGCAGCAGTCGGTCGCCCATCATCGCCATCGAAAGACACGTGGCGCAGCCGTAGTTCTTCTGGATGGAGTCCCAACACTCCACAGCACTGGCATCGCACTCGTTCTCAGCCATCCACCGGTCGATGGTGATCGAGAGCTTGGCCTGCTTGAGGATACTGCTCTGTGGGATCGTATCAGGGATCTTCCCGTAGCCCACGATCTCGGCCAACATGGTCTTCACCGCCGGGTCGTCATCCGCCAGTGACCGCGCCCCGAAGATGATCTCCGAGAGGTCCACCGGCACCACGGTCACGCCGGCGGCCTGGAGCAGCTTTTCGCTGTAACGCACCGTCTGGAACGCTGCCGGACGCGCGCCGATCGCGCCGATGCGCGCGTGACGCAGGCCATTCACGACGCGGCAGACCCTGGCGAAGAAGTCGAGATCAGCCACGAACTCGAGGCTGTCAATCGGATACGTATGATACGTGGTGTTGGTGAACGGGATGCCGTATTGGTAGAGGTTGTTGCAGACTGACAGCTTGCCGCAGAAGGCGTCCCGGCGCTCA
>CAZEXX010000078.1:0-14127 GCA_964516885.1 uncultured Anaerolineales bacterium
CGCCGGCGACAGATACGGCTACGCGG
This sequence comes from uncultured Anaerolineales bacterium, assembly GCA_964516885.1. Lineage (GTDB taxonomy): Bacteria > Chloroflexota > Anaerolineae > B4-G1 > SLSP01 > PWVB01. The sequence continues at coordinate 27 of CAZEXX010000078.1, forward strand.
TTGGAGCTGCCGGCGACGTAGACAGCGACGGGTATGCGGACGTAGCTATTGGCGCACCGGGCTTCGGGGACGATCTCGGTAAGGTCTATGTTTTCCACGGTTCGCCCCTTGGCCTGGCCACGGAGTCGAGCTGGACAGCAAATGGTGAGATCGTCGGCGATCTCTTTGGTGGGGCCGTAGCAACTGCTGGAGACGCGAACGGCGATGGCTTTGATGACCTGATCGTCGGCGCTCCAGGTGTTGATCGTGCCAAGGGTGGGGTATACGTCTTTTACGGCTCGGCCATGGGGCTTTCCGATACACATGATTGGATGGCTAGTGGGGAGAGCGCCGGTGATCGTTTTGGGGGCGCCGTGGGTACGGCAGGTGACGTGAATGGTGACGGGTTTGCCGATCTGGTTGTTGGCGCCTATAGCTACCCTGTAGGTAGCAGTTACGGCAGAGTTTACGTCTACCATGGTTCGGCTCTCGGATTGGCCGCGAGCGCGTCCTGGATAGCGGTAGGTGAGAGCGCCGGCGATCGGTTCGGCTCTTCCGTGGGTGCCGCCGGCGATGTGAACAGCGATGGTTTTGACGACCTTATCGTCGGTGCGTATGGCTATGATGATTCGGCGGGCAAGGCCTATGTCTATCATGGCTCAAAGATGGGGCTTGAGGCCGTGGCTGCCTGGTCGGACCATCAATACTCTGATGACAGGCGGTTTGGCTTATCCGTGGGAACGGCTGGTGATGTCAATGGCGATGGCTATGCTGACGTCATTGTTGGTGGATTAGGCTACGACCCCGGCAGTGGCACCAACGCATGTCGCGTGTATCTCTACTACGGGTCGGGGGATGGTCTGAGTACCAGTTCTGACTGGCGTGGCGTGCCAAGGTACGATGATACCTACTTCGGCACGGTGGTCGGGACAGCTGGTGACGTTAACGGTGATGGTTATGCAGACGTGGTGATTGGCGCGTACGGGGATAATAACTACGCGGGTCATATCTATGTCTTCCTTGGCGGGGCAGCAGGTCTGGAGGGGAATTATTCCTACGCCGCTGCCTGGGATGCCGGTGGCGAGAGCGTCGGCGATCGGTTCGGCTCTTCCGTGGGTACCGCCGGCGATGTGAACGGCGATGGCTTCTCCGATTTGATCGTGGGGGCCTACGCCTCGGGTCACAACACGGGCGAGGCGTACGTCTATCATGGCGCTCCGGAGGGGCCGGCTGATACCGCAGCCTTTACCGCCACGGGCGAAGCCACGTGGAACTATTTAGGGCAAGCGGTGGGCGTGGCGGGGGATGTTAATGGTGACGGCTATGCTGATGTGTATGTGGGAGCACCGTCATATCCTTCTTGGGGCGACGCGGGTGGCGTCTACGTTTATCATGGTTCAGCGCTTGGGATGAGCGCGACGCCAGACTGGATCGAAGCGGGGGAAGGAAGAGGTGATTTCTTCGGGGCCGCGGTTGGCGCAGCCGGCGATGTGAACGGCGACGGTTATGCGGATTTGGTTGTAGGCGCCTATCATCGCCCCAATTGGGGTGATCGGGGCCAGGCCTACGTCTATCTTGGTTCCGCATCGGGTCTTGGCAGCACACCTGTCTGGACCTCGGGTGGGGAGAACCTGGGTGACAGGTTCGGCAAGGTCGTAGGCACGGCGGGCGACGTGAACGGTGATGGTTTCTCAGATGTAGTCGTGGGCGCGCCCAATTACGGTGGCAGCAATGGCAAGGTTTATGTCTATTTCGGTACAACCACAGGCTTGAATGCGGGGCCGGCCTGGAGTGTCACGGGAGAGACCAACGTGTACCTGGGTGGCGCCGCGGCGGCGGCGGGCGATGTGAACGGCGATGGGTTCGCTGACCTGGTTGTCGGAGTCGAGAACTATAGCTACTACAGGGGCAGAGTGGACGTATACCATGGCTCCGCGTTCGGATTGGGGCACAGCCCTGCCTGGACGGATGTAGGTGAAAGCAGTTCCGACCACTTCGGATCGAGTGTGAGCACTGCTGGTGATGTGAACGGTGATGGCTTCGCCGATGTGGTCGTGGGCGCCTACGGTCATGATAGTTACAGCGGCAAGGTGTATGTCTACCATGGCTCTTCCTTAGGCCTGGGTGCTCCTAACGCTGAGTTCACGGGCGTGGATGCCGATCCTCGCTTTGGGAACGCCGTGGGCACGGCCGGTGACGTGAATGGAGACGGCTATGCCGATATCATCATCGGCACGTACGGGTACCCCAGTTCAAGCTATACGGGGACCGTACATCTCTACCAGGGAAGCGCGATCGGTGTGAGCCCCATCGAGGCATGGTCTGTTACCGGTGAAGGCGCCGATGATCGCTTTGGCTGGTCAATCGGTACAGCCGGCGACGTGAATGGCGATGGTTTCTCCGATGTCGTGGTGGGAGCCGAAGGCTACGATGATAACACCGGCAAGGTCTATGGCTATCTCGGTAGCCAAGACAGTGGGCGGGTGGCCTTGTCGCGTCAAGCTCGCGGTGATGGCAGCTCATTGCCGGTGCAGCCCTGGGGGGTCTCGTATGCTGAGGGGGCTTTTGAGGTGTCACTGAAAGCCGTACGGCCACTGGGGCGTGGCGGGGTCAAACTACAGGTCCAGGCCTGTCCATCCGGTACGCCCTTCGGGACCGAGACTTGCGTCGATCAAATCTCGGAGTCCTGGCTAGAGGTTACGGACGCGGATGGTATCTCGCTGGTCAAAATGATCACTGGGCTTGAGGAAAACACGGTCTATCGCTGGCGCGCGCGCGCTGTCTATGACTCACCTCTTTACAGCCATGGTCCCTGGCGCCGCTTCATCGGTCAAGCCATAGGGACGGAGATCCGGGTCCTGGAATTGCCCACTGACCTGCATATCTTCAAAACAGTTACCCCCACTGATCCCATAGTGGGGCAACCGATCACCTACACGCTTACCTTCGCTGCGTTAGGTGGCCAGGCGGCGGACGTTGTGATTACCGATGTCATTCCTGATGATATTGCTGATGTCCAGATCACTAGCAGTGGTGCACCGATATCGGATACCGGCGCCAGCCCGGGCTTTGTCTGGGCGGTGGGGAGTCTGGCTCCGGGTGAAGGGGGCGTGATTACGATCACCGGTATCGCCGAGTCGACGCGCTTTGTCAACACTGCGTCCATTACGACGACGTCTCCTGACCTAAATCCTGAAAACAACGTGGCCATGGTTCAGACTCACATTTCCGGTGTCATTTTTGTGGATCAGGATGCGTCCGGTCCGGTTCACGATGGCCAGTCCTGGGCCACTGCTTTCACGGAGGTCCGCGACGCGCTGCCGGTAGCTGGCACGGGTGATGAGATCTGGGTAGCCGAGGGCACCTACACGCCGACCGACGACGGCAACCGTGCTGCTGCGTTTGTTCTGGCGGAGGGTATCAAGGTTTATGGCGGCTTCTCGGCGATGGAGGTGTGGCCGCATGAACGGGATTGGGCATCGAATCTTACGGTGCTCAGCGGTGATATTGGCACGTTGCACAATGACGACGACAACGCCTACCACGTTATCAGTGCAACCAACGTTACTTCTGCTACGCTTCTTGACGGTTTCACTGTCGTCGGTGGGAACGCTGATGGAATGGGGCAGCATGGATCTGGCGGTGGCCTGCTGAATGAGAACAGCGATCTCATCCTGCGGAATGTGGTCTTCAGTGGGAACCATGCCGATGGCCATGGAGGCGGTATGGTGAACATGGGAGGCGGCAATCCCACACTGATACATGTGGCGTTCAGCGGCAATACGGCTGGTGATGAGGGGGGCGGTCTATATGCGGCTTTCCCCGGTGATGTGTCGCTTATGAACGCAACCTTTAGCGCCAACTCAGCCGGCAGCGCGGGCGGCGCTCTGCGCTGTGAGATGGGAGCGGGCGCCACTGTGGTCAACAGTATCGTCTGGGGCAACACCCCGGATCAGTTCAGACAGGCATGGCTTGGCCAGATCTCGGTCAGTTACAGCGATGTGGAGGGTGATTGGCCTGGTGTGTCGATTGTCGACGTTGATCCTGTGTTCTATGATGCTGATGGTCCGGATGATGTGCTGGGTACGCCGGACGACGACCTTCGCTTGCGTCATAGCTCTCCTGTCATTGACAAGGGCGATAACGGGGCTCTCCGTCTGGACGGTGACGATCTGGATGGTGATGGTGTTGTCACAGAAACCTTGCCCCTTGATCTAAGTGGCCGGTCCCGCCTGATTGGCTTCACAGTTGCCGACCCGGTTGTGGATATGGGTGTCTATGAGGCCAATATCCTGGACGTGATCGCTGAGGCCACGGCGTTGTTGGCGGGGGGTACGAGTTTCCGTACGGAGCAAGTGCAGCTTCTGCCTGCGGACACTATGGAGCAGGCGCTCCAAAACTACAAAGACTTCAACGAGGGGGAGCTGTTCTACGATTTCTGTGCTGATTACGACCAGATCGATGATAAGGGTTATTGCCCTGAGGATGTCGACGGCCTCAATGTGCGCAACACGCTATTTGATGCAATTGAGCTTTTTTCGGTGGCTCAGGGTTGGCCCACCGATGAGTGGACGTCACACAGCGGACAGGTCATCCCTGTGAGACAGACTGGCGGGAGTGGTGTGGTGTCGGCCTCTCACGAGATCGTGAACGTGCACCTGATCTTCGGCAACGAGTTCCTGGTGGACGCCATCGACTACCGTTTCAGCCTCGAAGGCATACCTTATGCCGAGGAAATCATCGACAAAGAGCTTGATGAGCTTGGAGAGGCTAAACGGCAGTTTGAGTTAGCTATGGATCTGCTGTTCCTCGTCTTCGGTGAGTATGAGTGTGGCGCGGGCCAGTACTGCACCACGAGTGACTTCGAGACTTTTGGCGTCGCTAGCAGCCGGATGATGGTGGCGCTGGACGAGATAGCCGCCCGCTATCGTATGATGGGGGACGATCAGGCTGCGCTGGAGATCTACGACAAAGCTTACGAAGAGCAGTATATGCAGTTGACCACGTTGACGCAGATGGCTCACCGGGTCGGCGCCCAACACCTGCAAAACGGCAGTTGGGAGATGTTCAACAACCTGAGCCGGATGCGCGATCGCGCGCAGGCGATCCGCGACGGCCTGGACTTCTTTGGCTTCGCACCTGACTACGTTCCGCTACAGTCCTATGAGCATCTGATGGTGCTGACAGAGGGCCCGATCGGGGACACCGGGCTGCTGAGCACGGCGCGCGACTTGGAGGATCAGGCACGGGAGGCGCAGCGTACCTATGACGCGAACGCCTCAAATCTGGCGACTGAGCTGAAGAGGCTGACGGCTGAGTACAACGGCAAGTTGTACGAACTCTGCGGCAAGTCTGAGGACACAGATGGCGATGGCCTTCCCGACTACGACCCCTGCGAGGGCGGTCTGATGGGACGCAACTTCTATGACCTGGATGCGGCCTCCCTGAGGGTGGGTCTGGCGTGGATGAAGGCTCAGAGCTTCGTTACTCGGATTCAGATTGAGCAGGAGCGCGTGGCGACGGTCATCGAGGTGGATCTGGGGCTGGCGCAATCGGTCTCTGCGATCGACTTGGCTATCGGCAAGCTGAATGCCTATAAGGAGACTTACACCCAATTGGGTGCTGCGGAACACAAGATAACTGCTGGTATCAAGGCCACGGCCGAGGTCTATGCACAGACTGAGGTCAAGGGATCGATCAATCCCCTGGCAAGTGGGGCCGAAGTTAAGTCCGGCTTGAAGGTCAGCGTTGGCACGTATGTCGGATATGAAGCGTCGGGTAGATGGGTCAGTTCCGCCAGTATGGCGTGGGTTCCTAACGCGGAGGAGATCGGCAACTGGCAGAGCATCAAGACGCTCAAACAGGCGGAGGCTCGAGCCCAGATTCTAGGTGCGAACAGCTCAGCAACCATCAAGAATCTGTTGCTTCAGCAATCACAGGCGTTGATCGAATACGAGATCGCGATGGTTGCCTTCAACAAGTTGGCCGCGGAGCATAATCATCTAGCTGGGAAGGTTTCCTGGTACCTCAACAAACGTGCCCAAGCTGCCAACAAGGTGGCCAAGTACAATAGCCATCTCCTGAGCCCAGCCTATCGAATTCTGCGCGACACGTTGACGATCCAGTCGGCCGAAGCACACAACCTCGCGGCTCAGTTTGCCTACTTGACTGCTCGGGCTGCGGAGTATGAGCTGCTGACGCCGTACCCTGATCTCAACGCCATCTATCGGGCTCGGACCTCCAACGATATCCGTCTTTTCTTGGACCGCTTGGGTGTCTGGTATCAGGCACTCAATCTTCCCGGCCAACTCAATCGCTATCCTTATACGATTTCGGTTGCGGAGGATGTGCTGGGACTGACAGATGAGAACCTTGATCCTACGGGGCGGCTCTCTCCTGAGGATATTGATGAGATTCGTTTTGAACGGTTCCAGGCGTATCTGCAAGATCAGCCATACGATGACGGTCGGCTGGAGATCTGGTTCAGCACCTCGCTGGATCAGCAGCGGACGGAAGGTCAATTCCTGTTCAGCCCCAACATCTGGAATAACCGGATCGCAGGCGAAGGTGCTCCTCTGGCGCGGAATGAGGGTGTCAGCCTGAATATCGTGACCCAGCAGACCAACGATGTCGGTAATCTGGAGGCGGTACTGATCCATGATGGCCAGACTTCATATCGGAATGCTTCGCAGGAGATCGTCTACTACGATCCCGACACGGCGGTGCCCGTCGGCTATCTACTGCCCGACGAGCTGGACCCAGAGAACACCTCTATCGTCCTGCGACCCGGAATCAACGGTGTGGGCGCCATCGCCAACAGTGGGTTGATCAACCGGAGTGTTGCGGCTTCTTCCTGGACGTTCAGGATTCCCGCAAACTCAAGAGGGTATCTGGACTACAGCCAGATCGAGGATATCGAAATCTACATCGATACCACCGGTCGTGCCCTTCCCAATTTGGGAACACAGGCTTTGTCGGATGCGGTGAACCTACAGGCGGGCCTGGCATTGGAACCGGTGGCTGCTGATAGATTCAGTGTGATGGCTATGGATGCATCTTCTGCGATCCCGGCATCGGCTTCCGTGCTCCCAGCCAATCCTGATGGGATTGGAGGCTCCTACTTCGGCAGCGTCATCGTGACCAATCCTATGACGGTCGCCGTGCAGGTTCTCAACTTCGATCTGGTCAATGTAGGGGGGGTACTATCGGGTACGATCAACCCCTCAGAAACGGCACTCTATAGCGACGGCGTTCAGCTGCACGGAGTTGAAGTTGGTGATGCATTCACCGTTACATCCGACGTCATCACCAATGTTGTCTTGGGCCGCTCGGTGCAGCGCACCATCATGTTGGTTGGGACTTCTCAGGATGATGGTGGCATCCTCAAGGCGACTTACACTGCTGTGATCACAGACCTGCTCTGTGCACCGGTTACCGAAACCGGAATGTTCAGCGCGTCGCGACCAGGCGGGCCGGGGAGCGATAGTCTGAAGGTCGAGGCCGACTTACAGTCTGTGCCGCTTTACGGCAGTACGATTGTTACCGTGACGCTGCGCGATAGTACGATGGCTGTTATGTCCAAGGCGATGCCCATCACGCTGACGAGTGATCTAGGCGCCATAACGTCAATTGCTCTTGATGTCGATACGGGCCTCACGACCGCTATCTTTACTGCGGATAACTTAGTCGGGCGGGCCACGATCTACGCGACTACGGGTGATATCACGGATACTGTGCAGATCCAGATCGAAGGCATTTCGCGTGCCTACTTGCCTCTGGTTGTCTCTCGAAATGGTGAGGCGTCCTCGAGTGCTCCTGACCTCGTGGTGGATCAGATCACGGCTACCTCCGACACAATGCAGGTGGTCATCAGGAACGTGGGCGACGCACCCGCGGTGGAGGGCTTCTGGGTCGATGCCTATATCGATCCGGCAACCGTGCCCTCCGAGCCCAATCAGATATGGAATGATCTATCTTCGGAGGGACTGGTCTGGGGTGTTAGTACTGCTATGGCACCGGGGGAAACTATCGTGCTTTCGGTTGATGACGCTTACTACTGGCCTCAGATCAGCCGGATCACCTGGTCTCTGCTCGCCGGTACCCCGGTTTACGTCCAGGTGGACTCGTGGAATCCTGATACGTCTTATGGCGCAGTCAGAGAAAGCCACGAGATCGCCGGTGGGTCGTATGACAACAATATCGGTTTCACGCGTGTGCGACGCGAGGACATTGATGTCACTATGATGCTGCCGGTCGACGTGGGACGTGCGATGCTGCTGGGAGAGCTGCCGGTGCGCCCGGAGACGGAGGGTCTTGGACGGTGAGGGATAGCCAATGACGAGTTGTCGGTGAGTCGAGGTGGATTTTAGCCGCGCTTTATCTTGAAAATTTAAGGCACGTCTCGGAAACGAGGCGTGCCTTCTGTACTTGCGCGGGGTTACCATTTCTTGACGAATGGGTTCTCCACCGATGCCCGGCCGTGGAGGTTCACGTTGTCGGGCATCGGCCAGCGCATCCGCGTGTGGCGCGCGCGGGTGCGTTTGTAGCCGGCGTTCCAGTAGGTGCTGCCGGCCAGCCAGGCCAGCAGATCGACCAGGAGTTTGCTCTTGATCTCTGCATACTCGGGGTCATCCCAGCGGTTGAAGAGCTCGTGCGGATCCTCGTCCAGGGCGTAGAGCTCTCCCGCCTCCTGCCCGATGTAGTAGACCAGCTTGTGCGTCGTGCTGCGCATCATAATCTGGTAATTATCCTCGCAGAAGACGTAGGGGTGTGGCTCAACCTCCTCGCCGGCCAGCACGGGCAGCAGCGATCGCCCCTCGAAGTAGGTCGGGATGTCGATGCCGGCGGCGTCCAAGACCGTCGGGCCGATATCCATCAGCGAGGTCAGGTCGGTGATCTCGGACGGTCGATGTTCGGGTCTGGCCTTGCGATTGTCCCAGATGATCAGCGGGATGTGGGTGATGGCGTCGTACATCAGCCATTTGTAGACCATGTTGTGATCGCCCAGCATCTCGCCGTGGTCGGAGCAGAAGATCACCAGGCTGTTCTCCAGGTACCCGTGGGCCTCCAGCGCATCCAGAACGCGCCCGATCTGCTCGTCCACCGTGGTGATCTTGGCGTAGTAGTGCCGCCGCATCTCGGCGATCTCCTCGGCAGTGGCCCCATCCAGATCGATCTGGGACTCGTGGGCCGCCGCAGCGTGGAACGCCTTGATCCTGGCCTGTTGGGGTGGCTTTTCATCCAATTCCTGCTCACGCCAGATGGCCTGAGGCAACTCGCGGTCCTCGTACAGGGCCAGGTGGCGCGGTAGGGGATCCCAAGGCTCATGCGGGCCGGTGAAGCCCACCTGGAGGAAAACGGGGCGACCGCCTTCGCTCTCGCTTCTGTAGTGCCCGTCATCGTGGCCCGTGATCCAGTTCAAGGCGGCGTTGCCGATGAAGACGTCGCCGTGCAGCTCCTCGTCATGTTCCCAGGGGACACCCTGGTGCTTGGAGATCCAGTCGGGGTCCGTGTGGTTGCGACCAAGGGGGCGATCCACGCCGTGCATGCCCAGCCAGCGGCCCCAATCATCGTCGGCGCCGCCGCGCAGCAGGTTCATGCTGGTGGGGTTCTCCACGATCACGCGCTCGTGGAAGCCGCCCGCCACGTCGCGAGGGCTGAAGTGCATCTTGCCGACGCTGGCGCACCAATACCCGGCATCGGCCAGGTCCTGGACCCAGTTGCGATGCTCAGCCCACCGGTCGAAGGTGTAGACGCCGGTGCTGTGGGGCCACATGGCGGTGAACATCGCCGCGCGCGAGGCGATGCACGTCGCGCCGGGACAGTAGGCCTCGCCGAACGAGGTCCCTGCTGCGGACAGGCGATCCAGGTTGGGCGTGATCATATGGTCGTGGCCCCAGGCTGCAACAGTGTCATGGCGCTGCTGGTCGGTCATGATGAGGATGATGTTGGGGCGCCGCGAGTCGATCTGCTGATTCGGTTCTGTCATTGTGGTTACCTCCATGCCTCTATCGTATTCGATTTGTGTCAAGCGCAAGGTACAATGGGGTGAAGCAGCCCGGCACACAGGGGTGATGTTGTAGAGACGATCCACCGGATCGTCTTCCCACGCGGCGGATCGCCCACCGCAGCAGAGAAGCACAGTGAGAGCAGCGAGACAGGAGCATTAGAATGGACACTACATATCTCATACAGATGCTGACGCGGCAGTCCGAGCTGGTCCGCACTTTGGTAGACGACGTCTCACCGGAGCAGGCTGTGTGGAAGGCGGACCCGGAGCGTTGGTCGGTCCTGGAGGTGGTGAACCATCTCTACGATGAGGAGCGGGAGGATTTCCGCGTGCGGTTGGATATCCTGCTCCGTGCGTCCGACGAGCCATGGCCGCCGATCCACCCGATGGAATGGGTGACCGAGCGGCAGTACAACGCGCGAGAGTTGGCTCCTTCACTCGCTGGTTTCTTGGCGGAGCGTCAGGCTTCCCTGGACTGGCTGGCAAGCCTGCGGTCGCCCGACTGGGATGCCGGCGTCCAATCCCCATGGGATTTCTTCATGCGGGCCGGCGACATGGCCGCTTCCTGGGTGGTCCACGGTCAGTGGCACATCGAGCAGCTGATCCGGTTGCGCCGAGATTGGACGATCGAGCAAGCCAAGCCCTACGATGTGAGGTACGCCGGGACGCTGTAGCCCGCGCCACCAAGAAAGAGAAGGACCTTGTCTGCGCAGGTGCCTCGTGTTCGAGGACAAGATCCTTCACTGTGGTGGCTGCACAGTGTGGGGGCCTGGTCGACCCGTTCAGGATGACAAATGGTGAGTGGTGTGAACTCCTGACGCTCTGTGAGGAAGCCACTCAGAGCTTCAGCGGGGTCATCTGCCTCAGCGGCTCTGCGATTCAATATCTCAATTCGCGAAGATTCGCGTGATTCGCGGTTGCTTTGCCGCTACTCCGCTGCGGGCAGCAGCACTGTGAAGGTGCTGCTCTTGCCGACCTCACTCTTGATGTCCAGGGTGCCGTTCTGCGCCTCGACCAAGGTGCGGGCGATGGAGAGCCCCAGCCCGAATCCCGGCGTCGAGCGCGAGGCGTCGCCGCGGTAGTAGCGGTCGAAGATGCGCTCTCGCAGTTCTTCCGGCATGCCGGGACCGCTGTCCTGCACGTGGATGGCAACTTGGTGATTGTGTTGGTCCACTGAGAGGCGAACCGGTCCCTCTCCGTGTTTGATGGCGTTGTCCATCAGGATCAAGAGCGTCTGCTTAAGTGCGTCGGCATTGGATATTGCTGCAACACCCTCCGGACGCTCACACTCGATGGTGCGCTCCGGCGCCAGGACATGCGCCTGACGGCAGACGTCGTCAACGATGCCGGTGATCACCATAGGCAGCACTGCGAACTTGCGCCCCGCGTCTGCGCGGGCCAGCGTCAGCAGCTCGGTCACCATACGGCTCAGCCGCTCGCTCTCTCCCGCCAAGTCCTCGACGATATCCGTCTGCTCATCTTTGGGCAGGGGCGGATCGTGCTGTAGGAGGGTGAGATTGCCGCGGATCGTCGTCAGCGGTGTGCGTAGTTCATGAGAGACATCGGCCACGAAGTCACGCTGTACCTGGAGCGCGTGTTCGATCTGTTGGTAGGCCTCTTCCAGGCGCCCAAGCATGCCGTTGAAGGTCTTGGCCAGCCGGCCAAGCTCATCGTTGGGGCCTTTGTGTTCCACGCGAGCGGTGAGATCGCTGGCCTCGCCGATCTGCTCGGCGGTCTCGGTGATCTTCTGGATGGGACGCAGCGTGGTGCCGGAGAGGAACCAGCCCGCGCCAAAGGCGACGACAGTGGCTACCGCGGTACCGGTGATGAGCGTGGCACCGAGGGAGTGTATGGAGCGATCTCGGTCGGCCAGTGGGCGTGCAACCTGCAGAATGCCGATGTTGGCATTGTCGAAGAGCACGGGGCGGCTCAGGGTAAGCCAGCGCGAATCCTCCCCCTGGGCGATCTCGATCCAGCCTTCCCCTGCTTGTAGTGAGCGCATGCCTTCCGCGCTGATAGGGATGGCCTCAACCTTTTCACCATTTGCCCGCGGCACAGGTTCGCCTGTGGGGTCCAGGATAGTAAGGACATCCGTCGCTGCCGCGCCCCTCACCATGACCTGCATAGCCTGCCAGGCTTCGTCGCCGTAGCTGTCTGCATCCGCGGGGCTATCGCCGCTCAACTTTGGGTCGCCGCCTGGCGGCAACATCCAAGGCAGGGGGCGGGGGTAGGTTCTATGGAAGCGCGTCCAGGCGATGACCATCTTGGCCGCAGTCTCCGTCAGATCCTGCTTCACGATGTCCAGCGTGTACCGATCCTGAGCTACATAGAGGATGCTGCTGAACGCGGTCAGCGTCAGCACCAGGATCGCGGTATAGAACAACGTCATGCGCAACCGGATCGACACTAGCACGCCTCCCGCAGGACGTAGCCGACACCCCTCACAGTTTGGATGAGGCGCGACTCCCCGTCAGCCTCCATCTTCTTCCTTAAGTAGCCGACGTAGACTTCAATGATATTGTCATCACCGACGAAGTTGTAGCCCCAGACATTTGAGAGGATCTGGCCCCGCTCGAGGACCTGGTTGGGGTGTTGCAGGAACAATGACAGCAGATCGAACTCTGTCGGCGTAAGGTCGAAGACTCGCGTGCCGCGGCGCACCTCACGGGTCGTCGGGTCCAGACATAGATCTGCGAAGATGAGCGGCGATACCTGATCGTCCACGCCGGCGCGACGCAGCAGCGCCCTGACCCGGGCGATCAGCTCGATCGATTCAAAGGGTTTGATCAAGTAGTCGTCGGCGCCACGTTCCAGGCCCTCGACGCGGTAGTGTACGGCGTCACGTGCGGTGAGCATCAGCACCGGCGTGTGATCGCCCTGGTCCTGGAGCGCCTCCAGGACGCCGATCCCGTCCAGTTTGGGCAGCATCCAGTCAAGGACGATCACATCAGGCGGCGTCTCATATATACTGTGGAGTGCCGCTTGCCCGTCTTCTGCCGTTGTTACCTCGAAACCTTCATAGGACAGGGTTCGTTGCAGCATCTTGAGCAGTCTTCGATCATCATCGACCACCAATACTCTAGCCATAGACTGTTATCGCTCCCCGTGATGTTGAGCCGATCCCCGGCTCGCCAACCCTAGATGCAAAGCCCTTTCTCTTATTATAGCGTGCTCCCTGAGATCAGGCTGGGAGACAGCTGAGAGAATCCTGAGAATACCGACAAATCCTATCGGATTCTCAGGATTCTCTCAGCTTCTTCTTGGGTTGCTCTCAGTCGTCATCTGTAAGATGTTACTTGGGATCGCCGCACCCCAGTGCGGCTCTCTTGGCTACGGGCGCCATTTGTATGTCATCTCATCAGGCCTGGAGGAGTGTTCGATGCTGCGGAACAAGAAGCTTTGGATCATCATTCTGGTAGCAATTGTGCTCGGTGGGGGTGGCTATACTGCCTATCGCACCTGGCTGGCGCCGGAGCAAGACGGCGAGGCAGAGGTGACGATGCAGACGACCACCGTCACCAGGGGCGATCTTTCAGTGACGGCCGCCGGATCGGGGCAGTTGGTGCCCTCTTCGGAAGTGGACCTGACCTTCGGTGCTAACGGCAAGGTGCTGGAGGTGCTGGTTGAGGTCGGAGACAAGGTTCAGCCCGGTGATGTACTGGCGTGGATTGATGATGCCACCGCGCGGCAGGCTGTAGCATCAGCCGAGATACAGGTCATGGCAGCGGAGCAAGATCTGACATTGGCTGTTGCCGAGGCCGAACTGACATTGGCTGAAGCGAAGGCCGATCTGGCAGTGGCGCAGGGCACGCTGGATGAGTTGGTGAATTGGGAGCCGGACGAGGATGAAATCAGTGTGGCCAAGGCCAACCTGTTGAGCGCTCAAGTGTCATATCAGAATGTCTCGGCCAAGGCAAATCTGACGGATGCCTCGAATACCTCCGTCCGCATCAGCCTGGATCAGGCTATTGCGTCTCTGGCGGATGCGCAGCAAGCGTATGCCGAGGCGATGAACCCTGAGCGGGACTGGGAGAGGAACATCGAGGATATTCGCGAGAATGCCGCCAACTCGTTGGTGAAGGCCCAGCAGAACCTGGAGATCGCCCAGGCCAA
>CAZEXX010000079.1:0-14116 GCA_964516885.1 uncultured Anaerolineales bacterium
AGAGCAGAGCGGGCAAGATGCCCGCGGTCCGCAGACCGAATCTTATGTAGGTTGAGCTGTTAGCTCGACCATCTGCTCAACGGTACAGGGTACGATTTTCGAAGTAGCACCTCCGGTCCCCTCTCCCATTCCGTCCGCGGAGGATGGGAGAGGGTTAGGGTGAGGGCTCTGCTGGCTCATTTTCGGAATAGACGTCACTTTCGCCGATGCACACCACGCGAGACGAAAGTGCGACTCGAAGAAGGTCCCAAGGCCTGGGCTGCTACACCACAGCAGCATGAAAGCCTTTGGGCCCGGCAGCGGAAGGCTATTCTCGAAGCAGACAAAAGCGGGGACGCAGATCATCTGCGTCCCCGCTCTTCATTGATCCTGCACTGCCTGCTGAGATTAAGCGTCTAGGTGTCCGTGCAGCAGCCCCAGCGGCAGCGGGGCTGGGCGCTCGCAGCTGCTCTCGATCTTGATGTGCCGTCCCTCTCTCGCCGAATCCAGTGTAGCGTGCATGATGTCCAGGACGTGGTAGGTGAGCTCTCCGCTGGCGCGGGCCGAACGACCCGACCTCAACGCGTTGGCCAGGTCGGCCACGCCGATGCCGCGGCTGTTCTCTGCATAGCCGTGAGTCAACGGCACTTCCTGCCACTCTGACGCCCCCGCGCGACGCACGCGCACGGGGCCACCGAAGCCGTTGGGATCGGGTACGGAGAGTGAGCCCTCCGTGCCATAGATCTCGATCCGCGGCAGGTCGGCCGCCCAGACGTCGAAGCTGGTGATGATGGTGCCGATTGCACCGCTCACAAACTGGAGCGTGCTGGCGATGTGTGTCGGTGTCTCAACGTCGATAATGGACCCGTACAGGGGTTCGCTCGTGATGGTGCGCTGCGGGAAGGTGATGCGTGCCTCGCCGGAGACCCGGCGCACCGGTCCCATCAGATTGATCAGCGCGGTCAGGTAGTAGGGGCCCATATCGAACATGGGGCCGCCGCCGATCTCGTAGTAGAAGGCCGGCCCGGGGTGCCAGCTCTCGTGGCCGTGGCAGGTCATGAACGCCGTGGCCGCGATCGGCTCTCCGATCCAGCCGTCATCAATCAGCTTGCGGCACGTCTGGTGACCGCCGCCGAGGAAGGTGTCGGGGGCGCCGCCCACGCGAACGCCACGTTCCTTGGCCGCCGCGAGCAGCTGCTTGCCCTGCGCGCGGGTAAGCGACATGGGTTTCTCGCTGTGAACCGACTTACCGGCCTCAATGACCTGCATAGCGACCGGGAAGTGCACGTCCGGCGTGGTGAGGTTGACAGCGATCTCGATCTCGGGATCCTCCAGCAGCTCCTCCGTCGTGCATATGCGGGGCACGCCGTAGGTCGTTCCCTTGGTCTGCGAGCGCTCCGGTATCAGATCGGAGCAGGCGGCGACCTCGATGTTCTTGAAGGTCTGCTGTATGTTCTTCAGGTAGATAGGGCTGATATTGCCACACCCGATGATGCCGACTTTGGTGGTCATCGTCTTGTTCTCCTTCGTGATGGGCTACAAGCTGGCCCAGAGCATGCCGCGCTTGACGATCTCGAGGGCCTCGGGGACGTCGAAATCCTTGGCAACGTGGCCCAGTGAGGAATAGAATACCCGTGCCTTGCCATACTTGCGTTTCCACACGACGGGTACCACGCTGCCGTCAATCCAGTAGGCGTGGTCACCGTTGAAGGTGGTGGTGGCCAAGACCTTGTTGGCGGGATCGACGTGCATATAGTACTGCTCGGAATGCATCGCGAAGTCGTCCAGCCCGGCGACGATGGGATCATCGTTTTTGGTGATGTTGACCTCGTAGTCAATCACGCCACCGGGGTGAGCCACCCACTGACCGCCGACCATGAACTGGTAGTTCACGTTGTTACGGAAAGAGTCACCCATACCGCCGTGCCAACCGGCGATGCCGATGCCGCTCATGACCGCGTCCAACAAGCCCTTTTCCTGCTCGTTCGTGATCGTGCCCATCGTCCAGACTGGAACGATCAGATCCAGCGACATCATGAGCTCTTTATTGAGGTAGGAATCAAGCGTATCCGATACGGTCACGTCATAGCCCTGTGATTCCAGATAGGGCGCGAAGATCTCCGTACACTGCTGGGGTTCGTGACCTAACCAGCCACCCCACACCATCAAAGCTTTCTTCTTGCTGTTCTTGTCTGTCATTGCTGTCTCCTTAGGTTTGAAAGATTCAGTCACACACAACGGGTTGGCCATTCTTGGCAGCCGAGGCCTTGATGGCATCGTAGAGGCGGGCCATACGCAGTCCTACTTCGGGCGGGCTGGGGTTGGGGAACTCACCGTTGCGCACGGCGAGGAACTGCTCCCAGGAACCCAAGGATGGGGGCAGCTCAATGGGCGTGAACTCGGCCTCGCCGTCACGCTGGATCTCCAGCCACCGGCCCCAAGCGCCGGTGCGCAGGATCGCGTCGGTGCAGAAGACGCGGATGTCCGACCTGCAGGTCCGCACCGTCTCGCCACAGCCGTGGAAGGTGACCAGGGCTCCCGATTCCAGCCTGGCAATCACGGCTGCCAGGGTCTCAACCGGCCGGCCGCAGTTGTCGGTCCAGGCGGCGACCTCGACGAACTCCTCCCCGGCCAGGTCGGCGACCGTGTTGAGCACGTGGGCGCCGGTATCGAACATAAACCCACCGCCGGAGATCTCGGGAACTTGGCGCCACTTACCTGTGGTCCCCGGCCCCCAGCTCTGCCAGATCGTAGCGCTGATACTGAGCAGCTTGCCGAGATCGCCGGAACGCAGCAGGCGCACCGACTCCCGGATCTCGGGGGACAGGCTGCCGTTGAAGGCGACGGTCAGGAGCTTGCCGGTTTCGTCACGGACCTTGATCAGGCTGCGGGCCTCTACCGCATTCATCGCCATGGGTTTCTCCAGCAGCACATCCACGCCGGCTTCCAGGCAGGCCTTCGCCTGATCGTGATGCAGCGCGTGGGGTGTGACGATGAAGACAGCGTCGACGTCGTAGTCGGCCAAAAGCTTTTGCAGGTCGGGCTCAACTGCGGGCATCGCTTGTCCTGCTTCGGCGAACAGCTTCGCGCTCTCCTCGATCGCCGCTGGTGCGGGGTCGCAGAGCACCACTATCTCCGTGGTGTCGGTCTGCTGGAGGATGTTGCGTAGATGATGGCGCCCCATATGGCCGCAGCCGATCACTGCCATACGAACGGGATCTGTCATAGGGTCATTTACCTCCGATAGTGTGTGTGTAGGACGTTGGTTGGACATAGATTCTAGCGGTGTGCCCTCCGATCGACGAAGAACAACGCGTCTCTCTCGAGAGCTTTCAGAGCTGCGCTCCACAGCGATCGAGCTTCCAGGAGATGAACCTTTGCATCGAGCACGTGGCCTTGTTGCATGGCAGGCGCATCCAGGACCAGGCTGATGCGATCGTAGCGCTGGACCCAGGTGTCGAAACCGTGAGTCGTGTAAGATTTCTCGTAGGATCTCCCTTCGGTATCCACGAGAATGTAGGTCAACGGATCTCCGAAGAGATAGGGCGGCTGGGCTACCTCCTCGATAGCGTGCATGGATGTGCTGGGCCGAAGTCCACAGCCGAGCATCAGGATCTGACCGCCGACGGTCGGCAGTCTGCGGAAGGGGGAGTTCGGGCCACAGGGTGTGCTGTCCTGAGCGTGGCCGTTGAGAAGCTCTGCCGCCCGCTTGCCGACAGCACACACCGAGTGCGTGGGATGCATGCTGCGACGAGTGCCGGCACGCCGCCGGAAGGACTCGGGGATGGTCCCGACGTTGGATGGCGTGCGGCATATATCGAAGTGGGGCTGCTTGTGGGTAACGTGCTCATAGCTCAGCCCGGGCATCAGCAGGGTCCCGTCGGGGCCCAGCGCCCGAAGCAGTCCCTGGATCACTGTCTCGGGGCCGCCGGGCACACGCCCCATCGCGCTCAGGGAGCTGTGTACCAGCAGTACACCCCCCTCACGCACGCCCGTCCGCTGGAGATCCTTGGCAATCTGAGCGACGACTGCCGGGGATGCGATCGTCGTGCTGTATCTGCTTGGTGGCGACATCGTCATTGCGTCTTGTCCTCGTTCGGTGTCGTAGTGGCCAGGGTCTCGGTATCCGGCATATCTGCTGAGTGAGGCCCAGACTATGCCTGGCTGTGCTTCTGCAGCTTGGCGAAGAGATCCCGGAAGATCGGATCACGGTTGACGTGTACCGCGCTGCGGATCAGGTGTCGGCTGCTGTCAAAGCTCCACGTGCCCTGATCGGTCACGATCGGGCTGTGGACCAAGTTCGTCGGTGTCCAGGATTCGTCAAGCAGGTAGGCGATGGTGGCGATGTCCCAGATAACCTTGGACCAGGCGTAGTGATCTTTGTGGTATCCCTTGACGGTCTCGGCCAGGAAATCACCGATCTCGCCGCGGCCCTGAACGTAGCGCTCGATCTCGGGGATCGTTGTGTGCAGGTGAGAGCAGACACCCATCACAGGGATCTGGACGAGCGGCACGCCGCAGTCGAAGACCACGCGCGCTGCCTCCGGGTCCTGCCAGAGGTTGAACTCTTTGGTGTCGGGCCAGTGGAAGGCGTGGCCACCCAGCCACACAACCACGATGCGCTTGATGATCTCCGGCTCCATCAGGATGGCGGAGGCGACGTTGGTGATGCATCCGATCGTGGCGACGTAGAGCGGGTCATCGTCCTCGCTGCGGGCCATCGCCTTCGCGATCAGGTCCTCCGCCGCGTCGCTATTGCAGGGATGATCT
Source organism: uncultured Anaerolineales bacterium (assembly GCA_964516885.1). GTDB lineage: Bacteria > Chloroflexota > Anaerolineae > B4-G1 > SLSP01 > PWVB01. Next base: position 4,750 of record CAZEXX010000079.1, read on the forward strand.
CGGTCGGTCAGGTAGGTCGTGGACCCACGGAAGACCAAGCCTTCGGGTGAGACATCCATCCGGTCCAAGAGCCGGTGGATCTCCTGATAGCTCTTCTCCATCCCATCTGCGGGGCCGGTGGACCTGTGATTGAAGAAGGGGGCCGCGTAGAGTGCCTGGAGATTGATTTTCTCAGGGGAGAGCAATGCGTGGACGACGGCGAATTGGTCATCGACCTCGTTGTAGGTGTCGGTGTCCAACACAACGTCGACCGGTCCCGCGGGTGGGGTTAGCCGTTGCAGTCGCCAAGTATCAGATAGCTGTGGAAATGCCATAATGGCTCCTTGGGTATGGGTGCCCATTTTAGTGCACCCCGGCAATAGTGCAACACTATCAGAAGGGGGCTTCGGGTGAGCGCATTGGCGCTCACCCGAAGCCCCACGATTCCCTAGAAGCCCTGCTGCTTGTCGATCTGGTTGCGCAGGGGGAATCTCTTCTCTACATAGCGATCCACGTTCTCGGTGAAAATCTCCAGGATGTGATCGGTCTCGAACTGAGTACCACCGGCGTCGTGGGGGGTGATGAGTAGGTTCTCGACATCCCAGAGTGGGCTGTCGGCGGGCAGGGGTTCTGTTTCGAAGACGTCGAGTGCAGCTGCGGCCAGACGGTCCTCCTCAAGCGCCGCGACCAGGGCGTCCTCATCGATCACGCCGCCGCGTGAGATGCCGACAAGCATCGCTGTCGGCTTCATCTGCCCGATCTGCTCGGTGCTGATCATATGTCGCGTCGCTGCGACGAGGGGCACCGTGATCACTACGTAGTCGGATGCGGTCAGCAAGTTGTGCAGCCCCTCAACTCCCGCCAGTTCTTCGACATAGTCCGGTCTATTGTCCGGGTATACGTCCACGGCGATGATGCGAGTGCCGAAAGCGTGGACCCGCTGGGCCAGCGCGCGTCCGACGGTGCCGAAGCCCACGATACCGACGGTGCTGCCGGTGAGCTCGACCAGTGAGTTGCGGAGCTGGCGGCTGCCCCAGCTGTGATCTTGCTGGTCCATCATAGACGCGCGGATGCCCCGCGTGAAGGCGAAGATCATCCCCAGGGCGTGCTCTGCCAGACACGCTGCGTGCGTGCCTCTGGCACTGGTGAGGATCACATCACCGTCCCGCAGTTCAGGTATTCTTAGAAAACCATCCACGCCGGTGCTGGGCGACTGGAGCCATTTGAGATTCTTGGCGCCAACGAAGGCCTCGCGGCTCAGCCAGCCCATATAGGCCTCGGCGGTCGCCAGCTCGTCCATCAACCGGGATCTATCGTCACAGTGCACAATGTCGACCTCGGGGTGGCGCGACTCAATTGTGGGGATGATCTTCTCCAGTCCTTGGCTGTTGGGACCGATCAATATACGCATCACTTTCTCCTTACGCTAGTTGCTACCACTCAGGTCGCCAAACCGCCGTGTGTATTCAGCATTGATGCCGATCTGATCCTCATATTCCGGGTACATGCCGACGATGACGGCGTCGCTGGGCTTGATGGAGCGGAAAGCCTGTTTGAAGGCGTCCTCGACCAGCTCCTGGCTATCGCAGAGTCGACCGGCGGCGAGGATCTTGAACGCGAGACAGACTTTGTCGGTCCCGCGAATCGCACTGTACATCCGCGCCGGATCGCTCTCCAGGTAGACTTCATTTAGGGGCAGTGGGACGTGGCCCAGGAGAGCCAGCAGCTGCTCCCGGGTCCGATGGCGCTCGTAGACGCAGCACATGAAGAAGTCGACATCCCACCCTTCGGAGGTGACGTGATCGACCACATCGGGGATGTGGGTGGAGATGCCCACCAATACGCCGGCGTCGCGAATGCGCTTGCAGTAATCCCGCACCTTATCCATCTCGCCTCTGCGCCAGAAGACGTCGGTGACCTCGCCGTGGTGGGCGACACCGAGCGTGCCGCCGGCGACCAGATCATCGAGCATGGTGGGATGGTCGGCCGATTCTGCGGCCAGTGCAATGTAGTGCATCTGCCCGCCGCCGTCGACGTACTCCTGATAGGCTGCCAGATTGCCCATACCTGATTGCCACGTGTTGATGCCTTCTGCCTGGCACTCTTTGAGCGTGACCTGGATCTGCTCAGGCGTGAAGTAGCGCTTCATCTGGTTGTTGACAAAGCGTGAAAGGTGCGACCCCCCGTTGATGGGGTTTGCCCCAAGGATAAGACGCGACAAGCGGTGGTCTCCGAACTTGATCTGCGGCAGTGAAGCTGGTTGAGAGTCTGTCATAGTCATCGTGCTCCTTGAATCAGGTTAGTGTCATAGATCGCGAGACGGATCAGTTCTCGCCGTGGGATTCGAGCTGGTCCAGCGGCGGTTCGAGGTCTGCCGGCAGCGGGCATTTGTAGGTGCGTCCCTCCATCCGCTTCTCCCAATCCTTGCGGACGCGGTCGAGCTCATCAGGCCTTGTCAGCAGATCCAGCGACGTGGTTGCCATAGCCTTGGCGGCGAAGAGCGTGGACTTGTGCCCGATGCTGGTGCCGGAGACGGCGGTGACCTGCCACGAGTGACCGGGTGTGCCGACGATAAAGCAAGCCGTGCTGTACTCCAGGGTTGGGGTGTTCCACGAGACCTCGGCGACATCGGTGGAGCCGCCGCCGCCCTTGCGTTCCTCACCGTAGGGATCGTAGATCCGCGTGTTGATATCGACGTCCATCAGCTCCATTGCTTCCGGCAGACTGCTCCGGTTCAAGATGGTGCGCTTTTCGTCCCGTGAAATGCTCTTGCCCAGCTCTGCCGCAAAGGCCAGCTCCTCCTCAGTGTACTCGGGCGCGCCGATCTCGCGCATGTTGGCGACGAGCAGTTCGGCCATCGGTCGGTTGGAGATGCCGTTGTGGGCACCCGTGAGGAAGCGGACCTTGTGAGTCGTGCCCGCCATCAGGTCGGCGCCTTCGGCGATTCGCAGCACCCATTCGTAGTACTTGTCGACCAGATCGCGCTCGGGTGCCCTGACGTAGTACCAGCTCCGTGCGTAGGCGGGAACTACGTTGGGCTCGTGTCCACCCTCCTCGATGACGTAGTGCATCCGCGTCTCCTGTACGACGTGCTCGCGCATGTAGTTGACGCCGACATTCATCAGCTCTACGGCATCCAACGCGCTGATTCCCTGTTCCGGGGAGCCCGCCGCGTGGCTGGCCTTGCCGAAGAACTCGAACTTCACGGAGTTCATCGCGTTACCGCTGCCCAGCGAGGCCCCGTTGGTGCCGCCCGGATGGTGTCCCAGGCACGCGTCAAGGCCATCGAAGATGCCGTCACGCACCATAAAGACCTTGCCGACTAGCGTCTCCTCCGCTGGACAGCCGAAGCACTTGATCGTGCCTGGAATTTCGTGGGCTTCCATCGCTGCTTTGGTCGCCAGGGCGCCGCCCAGGGCGCTGGCGGCGTAGCCGCAGTGCCCGCAGCCATGTCCCGGTGCGCCATCGACACGGGGCTTGTAGTAGGGCACCGCCTCCTGCGAAAGCCCGGGCAGGGCATCCAGCTCAGCCATCATGCCGATGACGGGGCCACCCGATCCGTAGGTCGCGACAAATGCCGTCGGCATTCCGGCGACCCCACGTTCGACGGTGAAGCCGTTCTTCTCCAGGATGTCGGCCAGCAGCTTGCTGGTCTGCACCTCCTGGAGCCCAACTTCCGCGAAATCCCAGGCCTTCTGGTGCGCGTCGACGATGATGTCCTGGTGTGCTTCGATCCACTGCAAGGCCGCCTGTTTGCTCTCTGTTGTCATGGTCGCTCCTAACCTGCTAAATATGTCTTATGCCGGATGTGCCTTCTGCGGACCCAGTCTATTGCGGGTCGACCTCAGAGGGTTCAGTGTCAGGCAGCTCAGAACGTGTCACTCAAGGATCACTCCACTTGGCGATTGTCGTATCCCGCGGCATTGAAGGTGATGATTTCTGAAAATGCGGAGACCATCTCCGGATGGCCGGCCAGCAGCGGCAGGTGCATCGGGCTCCCGGAGAGGAGGGGGCCCAGCGTGACCGGTGTGCCGTCAATGTAGCGCATCACACCACCCACTGCGTTCAGCATCGCCATGCCCGCAGCGATGTCCCAGATATAGACGCGTTCGATCAGCGCCGCGTCGGCGCTACCCACCGCGACGTAGCTGAGGTGAGCCATAGAGGCGCCCAGATTGCGCAGCTTGCCGGGGTAGCTGGGCGACACGGTATAGTAGAGATGGAGCCGCGACGCGATGAAGAGTGAGGTCTCACGGTGGAGCGCCCCCGGGGCTCTGAGGGTTCGCGGCTGATCATTGCGAAAGAGCTGTCCGTCGAGCGTGGTGTAGATCAGGTCCTGAGCCATAGGCATGTAGAAGAACCCGGCCACGGGCTGATCGCCCTCGACCAGGGCGATGGCCACACCCCAGACCGGTAGGCCGGAGGAGTAGGATGCGGTCCCGTCGATGGGATCGATCACCCAACAGCGATCGCCCACTTTTGGGGCCTTGCGCAGCCCGTTTTCCTCGCCCACGATGCCGTCATCCGGGAAGTGTGTGTCAAGGGCTTTGCCGAGGTACTCCTGCACTGCGAGATCCGCGTCTGTGATATAGGAACGGTCCTCCTTCCAGGTGGGGCGAACCTTGAGGAAGTGGTCCTTGGCGATCTGGCCGGCATTGGTGATGATCTCTTTGATGAAAGCGGCGTCGTACATAGTCGGGTTAGTGGTGCTCCTTGTGATCGGTGACGGGCGTGTGATCGTGATAGCGCCCCAGTCTGTGCATGCGGTTGTGGAGGCTGCGGTGTGCGGATTCCAGGACCAGGCGCATACGTTTGTAGGCCCGGTCGTCGGCCCGGGTGCCGATGGTGTCGAAGTAGGCCATGGCCCCTTCGATCTGTTCCAGGATGGTGACCGCATCGGCGGCTGCCAGCATCTGGGAGCCCTCGACGTCGATCATGACCGGTGAGCTGTGCGCGGCGATGATCTCGCACTGGTCTTCGTAGTGGCCCCGGACGAGCAATGCCACCCACGAGCTCTTGTCCAGGTGGATCGACCAAGTTCCGGCGGCGTCGGCGCCGATGCCATCGGCGGCGTCGACGGCGACGCTCTCACGGATCTCGCCGTTGACGACGAGTTCCACCCGCGTCATCGGTACAGTGACGCTGGATACCTGCCACATAACCTCTACGGTCCCGCCGGTGCGGTTCATCGCAATCCGTCTGCCCATGGGAAGCCCGTCCACGCTGAACTCCAGCAGCGGTCCGTAGGTCACGAAGGTCTCGCCACGCCGAACGGCGTTCATCCACGCGCCATAGGTGAAGGGGGTCTGTTCGTCCAGGCGAGTATAGGTGCGCACCGTGCCCACGGCGGTACTCGCCGACATCTTGTCGGTGCCGCCGACCGCTGGCACCATGTAGCCGCAGTTGAGGTAGCGATACCAATCAGAGAGTGAGTAGGGGTTTATGCCGCTGTACAGGTCGCCCCAAGATGTCATCTCCAGTGCATCGATATCGCCGCTAATGATGCTGGCTGCGTGTTCTGCGCGCGGGTTGGGGAAGTGCGGCAGCACCACCAGCCCGCCCTGTTTGTGGCACTGGCGGGCCCACTCCGTCAATAGAATCTCGATAGGATCGCCCAACGCGGACTCATCGGGGCCGCCGGTGGTCATTGGGGCGATGATCTGGCCTTTATAGCCAAGCAGGGAGATGTGCCCCATAACGTGTTGCCGGTTTTCCGTGCCGACACGGACCAGGTACTCGCCATCTTGACCGGTCTCCCTGCTGCCCCAAGTGGTGGCGCCGTCAAAATCACCGACATTGGTCATCAGCTCTCCCCACTGACTGGCCAGCAAATTGACGACGTTGACGCCTTCGGCTGCGCCCTCCAGCCGGGCGGACATCGGCGAGAGGAAGTGCACGTGGGTGTCTGCAGTGACCCAACCCTTCTCGCGCCAGGGCAAGACCCTGCTAAGCTCGATCTGGATCTCCTCAGTTTCCGTAGTAACCTCGACGATTCTGCGCACGGGGCGGATTTCGAAGCCCTTGGATATCTCGATGTAGACCTTGCCGAGCGAGAGGTCCAGCACAGTCTCGCCGGGGATATAGGTGCAGGCGTGGCGGTCTTGGTGGCTGAAGTCCACGCTATAGTCCTCAAACCACGCAGTGTTGACGATACGGTGGCGGTCCACCGGTGCCAAGTACTCATCGTACTGGCCGTGGACGTGCAGCTTGACGGCGACAGGTTGCCTTGAGGATGCGTCGATAACCCTGAGAGCGACACGCTGTGTCGCCGGCGGCACGGGCATGACGGGTCCGCTGTGGGACCCGGTCTCCACACCGCCAACGGCAACTCGTTCGGAAGGGCGATCGGCAAAGGCCAGGTGGAAGCACGCGTCAGGATGGGACGTGTATTCAACCAATACCTGCTGCTCAGAGCGTACCGGAAGCTGATTGTTGTAGGAGTCCGTCCAGGATTCATTGGGGTAGGCCAACCGCGGTGACGCCGAGATGACCTGTCCCATGTCCAGCTGGATCTGGTTGAGCAGCCCGCGCTCATCCAGTACCGGGTCGAAAGCCTTGCCCGCCGGCAAGGTGAGCAGCGCTTTGGTCCGCTGTCGCCAACGGAGCGGGTTCTCGACTGCGTTTCCCGCAGCCAGGCCGAAGACCAGCAGCGTGCCGCTGACCGGCTCAAACCGGATGCCCACCACCGCCTTGCCGGGTTGTGGGTTCTCCCAGGCCCAGAGCCAATTCATCCACAGTCCCCCATCAGGGTTGTCCGCCCGGGTCTGTGTCTTGCCCCATCCCTGGCGGAGCTGCTCGTGCGAGGCCCGCACCGGCGCAGGCTTGCTGTGGGTCACAGCCTGAAAGCAGTTCTCACCCCAGCCACGCTGGAAAGCCCCCACCTGATGGCGCCGGCGGATCTCGGTCCGAGCTTCGGTGCCGTCCTCGTAGAGCAGAACATAGGTGGCTGCGTGTTCGTTGAGCTGCCCCGCGCCACGCATAGGGGAGATGAAGCCGTCAGGGCCTGCATCCAGGGGGCGAATATCCGACGTATGTAGTATGACAAACCATTGTGCGATTGTCGGAGCGAAGGAGACGCTGGTGGGGTCGGCGCTCACCAAGACGAAGCTCTCGATCTCGAAGGGAATGCCCCAGCTTGTGCAGGTGCCGGAGGGGCTGCGGTGCAGGTTGTCTGCTAGGGCGTCTGAGACCCCCATTTCTCGGAGATCCTCGATCTCGACGGTGCTCTCCAGCTTGATCGACTGGAAGTGTGGCGATACTGGGCCGTCGTGTGTTTCCTGCATGTCTTTGCCTCCTGGCTGAGTCGTATCTTCAAAAAGATTGCCCAGTAGTGTACACCTAAATGGACGAGGGCGCACCGGAGGGCACTGTGTCCTTTGTTCAGGAGATTGACGATGGAACCCCAGAGCGGCGGATAGCCTCAGTCTGCTCAGGCCTGAGCTAGCTCAAGCGTGGAAGCCGGAGCCCTGGCTCGCGCTGGACCACGCCCGAGGTCTGCTCGCGACGTCCAGCGCATTTCCTGAGAGGAAGACACAGTGCCCACCGGGAAGGGCATACAGGTGCAGGACGACACACAGCCACCCCTTCACGTGTAGTTGGTCTTCCTTTGAATCGTCAATAGTGAGTCGTGACTATTGCTGAGGTGATACGCAGCCACCCCAGGCCCTGTAGTCTATCTCGCTTCTATCTAGACCTCGAAATGTCCGTAGATCTCTGACCGGGTCAGTTTGCCCGCGGCCACGGCGAGGATCTCCTCATACAGTGCCGCTCCCATCTCCTGGATAGTTGACTCTCCATTGATGATCGGCGTCGCGTCGAAGTCCGCGTTGTCGCGGATAAGTTGCATACGGGTGGGATTGGCGATGACCTTGATCACCGGGATCAGCCCGCCGGTTGTGGAGCCACACCCGGTGGTGAACATCGCCAGATGCGCGCCGTGGGCGGCAAACTGGTTGATGCCCTCCGGGTCGCCGTGGAACCAGCCGGACCCTGTCTCCCCCACCTGGAGGAAGAAGCCTTTGCGCTCCGGGAGGCCGTACTTGTGGAGGATTCCCTGCAGGGGCTTGGTGCCCGACTTTGCCAGAGCGCCGTAGGATTTCTCCTCGATGCTGGTCAGACCCCCCATGATGTTTCCGTAGCCCCAGGCGAATCGCCCGTTGGCAAAGCAGCGGCGTTCCGCATCGGCAATCGCCTCTCGGACCTCGCCGGCGACCTCGTCGTTGGCCGCGCGCTTGGCCAGGATGTCACTGCAACCCAGAAGTTCCTCAAGCTCGCTGATCATGTAGGTGCCGCCGGCGTCGATGAGCATGTCGCCGGCCTTGCCGGTGATGGGATTGGAGGCCAGGCCCGACGTCGCGTCGGAGCCGCCGCACTCGGTGCCTACGATCAAGTCACCGGGGTTCATAGGCACCCGCTTGGCCATGGATGCAGCCTGCAGCATCCGGACCAGAATACGCGAGCCTCTTTCGATGGCGCGAAGATCGCCGCCTTCATCCTGGATCTTGACGGCCTCGACGGGCCGGCCCGTGGCTGCGATCGCTTCGGCGACCTGGTTGGCATCGGTGCCCTCGCAGCCCAGTCCAACGACCAAAGCTGCCGCGGTGCTGGAGTGGGTACCCAGTGCGACCAGCTTGTTGAAGGAGCCCTCAACGAGCCCGCAGCCCCCGGGATAACCGAAGATCTGTGTGCCCTCGGGGAAGAGCATTTTCAGCTTTTGGGCCACGTAACGTGAACAGTCAGTGCTAAAGATGATCGAGACTTTGTTGCGGATACCGATCTGGCCATCTGGTCGGAGGTAACCTAGTATTTCCATGGATCAGACACTCCTGTTTGCGTGAAAGAGTCCTAAGCGTGAATGCCGTATTTCTCGTGACGGGTGCCGAAGTGCTCGCTGCGGCAGTTGTGGACATGGACCCAGTCCCCGGCGCGCATATCCTCAAGCGCCTGCCCTATGGGAAGCCCGTACTTGAGGAGTTCCGTGCCCCTGCGGATATCCCGCAAGGCGTACTTGTGCCCGAAGGGGATGTCGTCACGCAGTACGACGGTGTAGGTCACGTCCTCCAGCATCACCGTGACTCTCTCACCTGCCTTCAGTTCCTGCAGTGCTGTGGCCACGTTATCTGTGGGGTCCAGCAGGATGGCTACGTTTTTCATAGGAAGTCTCCTCGCTGTCTTGTCTCGTTACCCAATCTGCCGGGATCGCGGGCGCACCAGTTCCATATTGGCGATCATCCCGGTGCCAATGGCCACGACTTCGTGTGTGCAATCTGACGCGACAGGCTCCTTCACTGTTCAGTTGGGTGATATTCGGCTGAATGTGCTATCTCACACGATCACGTCTATCGTACTGCACTTCACTCTATTTGGAAACGAGGGGGCAGGGGTCTTG
>CAZEXX010000080.1:0-10139 GCA_964516885.1 uncultured Anaerolineales bacterium
GCCGCCTATTTTGATCCGCCGCTCACGACGATGCGCCAAGATTTCGAGGCGCTGGGACGTGAGAGTATCGAGTATCTGGTATCCCGTATTGGGAATGCCGATGTTTCAATTCAACAGCGTGTGCTCTATCCAGAGCTTGTGATACGAGAAAGTACCCAGCAGAACCCGGTATAATAGATAACCCTACTGAAGCAAGGAGGTGGCTTGGGAAGAACTTGGTCTTGGTTGATCTCTGTATGAATTCCGTTTGTTTGGGTAGTAAACGACATTCTTATTAGGAGGAAAATCGATGAACAAGATTTCACGTCGGCAGTTCCTGCGTGTTTCGGCTGTTGCCGGTGCGGGCGCCGTCTTGGCGGCCTGCGGTGGCGGCACCGAAGCCCCCACGGAAGCCCCGATTGAGGAGCCAGTGGCCGAGGAGCCGGTGGCTGAGGAGCCAGTGGCCGAGGAGCCAGTGGCCGAGGAGCCAGTGGCACAGGTATGGCCTCGCGAGGTCACCCGCGAGCGCACGCTGGTCTATGCGTTCGGCGCGGTGGAGCTGGCGGGCGTTGGCATCGGCAACATGTATGCCAGCGACTGGCACCAGATGGCCGGCTCGTCGATGCTCGAGTACCCGTTCTACTACAGCGCTCTTAACGACAAGACCTATCCCTGGCTTGCCGAGAGCTGGGAGTACAGCGACGACTTCACCGAGATGACCCTGTACATGCGCAAGGGCGCTATGTGGGCGGATGGTGAGGCCCTCGACGCCAATGACATCGTGTTCACGTACAGCAGTCTGAAGGCAGCCGCCCCGGATTACGCGAACTCCAGCTTCGTGGACCAATACGTTGCCTCGGTCGAGGCCGTCGATGACTACACCGTCAAGTTCACACTCAACGAGCCCAACCCCCGCTGGCACTTCACCGGCTGCACCGCTCGCTTCGACCGCGGCATCTGCCTGGTGCCGGAGCACATCTTCTCGACGGTCGAGGGCGACTGGCGCGAGTTTATGTACTTCGATCTGGACAAGAAGTGGCCCGTCTACTCGGGGCCCTATTCGGTCACCCGTTTTGATATCCAGGTGAAGCACATGGACCTGCGCTACGAGTGGTGGGCCGTCGATGTCGGCCTGGTGGACGCGATGCCTGAGGTTGAGCGCATCGTCCAGTTCGGCTGGCCCGGTGAGGAGGTCGGTAGCCAGATGCTGATCAACGACGAGGTGGACGTGACCCTCGACCTGCGCCCCGCCTCCATCGAGGCGATCCTGGCCATGGGCGGCGATCACATCACGACCCACACCTTCGGCGAGAAGCCCTACGGCTATATGGACTGGTGGCCCACCTCGCTGTTCTTCAACACCCTCGAGGCACCGTACGACAACCAGGACGTCCGCTGGGCAATCGCGTACGCCATCGACCATCAGCAGGTGATGGACGTGGGCTATGGAGGCGCGGGCGTCGCCACCAACCTCCCGTTCCCGGGGTACCCTGGTCTGACCAAGTTCCGGGACAACGCAGAGCCTGAGCTGAAGGCCCTGATCGAGAGCGTCTTGGTTCGCGATGTGGCCAAGGTCGAGGAGCGGATGAACGCTGCCGGCTTCGCGAAGAACGACGACGGCTTCTTCGCCAAGGGCGGGGAGGTCTTCAAGCCCGAGATCCTGACCGTCGACATCTATGCCGATATCGGCCCGGTGATCGTGGAGCAGTTGCGGCAGGCCGGCTTCGAGGCCACGATGATCAACCCGCCCGACGCGTGGACGATCATGGGCGACGGGAATTCGCATGCGTTCTTCCGCGGTCACGGTGGCAGCGTGAAGGACCCCTGGACCACGATGGATTTCTACACTGAGAAGAACTCCAGGCCCACCGGCGAGAACGTGGTCGGTGAGAGCTGGACGCGGTGGTGGAACCCGGAGTACGAGGAGTTTGTCGCAGAGATGGCACGCACGTCCCCCGACGACGCCGCGAAGATGCAGGAACTCTACAACAAGGCGGCGAAGATCTGGTACACTGCCCTGCCGGAGGTCCCGATCTCGGAGTGGTTCCACCGGTTGGCGATGAACACGACCTATTGGACCGGCTGGCCCAATGGGGACGACGCCTACAACACGGCGCCGTGGCACTTGTGCTTCGTGCTCACCCTGTCCCGTCTGAAGGCAGTCAAGTAGTATCGCGTATCCGCGCGAGGGGGCCGGTACGGCCCCCTCGCGTCTTCCTGTAGCGTTGCGGAGACGTGGAGAGGTCAGGGGCCGTCGGAGCGGCTTGGTGCAGAGCTGCTGTCCTCTCCAGGTCTTCGAGGTCGGCTGAGCCCGGTGGGCGTTCTTCACGGGCCGAGCCTGTGGGCGTGATCTTATTAGCGGAGGCGTTTTATGCGCATACCACTCAGTTACATCATCAAGCGGGTCGGTTTTCTGGTGGCGGTGCTTTTTACTGCGGCTACGATCAACTTCCTGATCCCGAAGTTGGCACCCCGTGACCCCGTGCAGGAGATGATCCAGCAGAAGATTGCCAGCGGGGGTCTCACGTCTGAGGGCGCCCAGGAGTTTGGGGATTCCCTCCGGGAGCTCTACGGCCTCGATAAGCCGTTGGGGCAGCAGTATCTGATCTACATCTGGAATACGATGCGCTTCGACTTGGGCTACTCCATCATCAACTATCCCCAGCGGGTCAGTTTTATCATCGGCCAGACGGTTTTCTGGACCCTGGGCTTTGTGATGACGTCGACGGTCCTCGCGTTCGCGATCGGCACGGTCGTGGGCGCGTTAGTGGGATGGTCCAAGACGTCCAGGTGGGTCTCGTGGCTCATGCCGCCGCTGGCGATGTTCTCGGCTGTTCCGGCTTTTATCCTGGCGCTGCTGCTCATCTACTTCCTGGCCTTCAAGGCGCAGTGGTTCCCGTTGCGTGGAGGTTTCTCCGCGACCATCGACAAGAACTGGGCAGACCCCAAGTTCCTGCTCGATGTGGTCCACCACGCGCTCCTACCGGGCCTGTCGATGCTGCTGGTCTCCGTCGGCGGTTGGTCGCTGGGGATGCGCGCGATGATGGTCACTGTGGAGGGCGCGGACTACATGACCTTTGCTGAGGCCAAAGGGCTGAAGGGGCCGCGGCTCTTTTTCCGCTACGCGCTGCGCAACACGTTACTGCCCCAGGTCACGGCGTTGGCGATGCGACTGGGCCTTATCGTGTCCGGCGCTGCGCTGGTGGAGACCATGTTCAGCTATCCCGGCATCGGCAACCGTCTGGGTGGCGCCATCAGGGCCCTCGACTATCCTGTGATCTACGGCATCGTGTTTTTTCTGGTGGTCGGGATCGCCTTGGCTACCCTCATCGTGGATCTGATATACCCATTCCTCGATCCGCGCATCTCGTACTCAGGAGGCTAAGCGATGCAGAAAGGCCAAGGTTTCAGAGGCTTCCTCAACTACGTTCGCCGCAACCCCGCCTTCGGGGGCGGGCTGGCGCTTCTCCTGTTGCTGTTTCTCTTTTCGACGGTGGCGGGGCTCTTCGTCCCCAGAGAGGGGGCCTACCCGTTAGCCGTGATGCCCAAGCAACCGCCATCTGCAGAGTATCCCTTTGGCACGGATTCCGTGGGTCGCGACCTGCTCGCCACAGCGATCTATGGCACGCGGATGACGCTCTCGATCGGCATGATCTCTGGTTGCATTGGTCTGGGCGTTGGGACTGTGTTGGGCTTTATGACGGGATACTTCGGCGGCATCTTCGACACGGTGGTCAAGTTCTTCGTGGACGTTCTGATGACGATTCCGGCCTTCCTTCTGCTGGTCACCATCGCCTCATCGGTGCCCAATCCCGAGGATATGTCGGTCGTCAGGATGGCCCTGATCCTCTCGATCGTCTCCTGGGTGCAACCGACGCGGGCCATCCGGGCGCAGGTGCTGAGCATGCGCGAGCGCGCCTTCGTGATGATGGCCAAGCTGTCAGGCATGAATGGTATGGAGATCATCATCAAGGAGCTGATGCCGAACCTCATGCCGTACCTCGCCATCAGTTTGGCAGGCGCGGTCAACGGTGGCGTCCTTGGCTCGTTGGGACTGCAGACCCTGGGTATCGGCAACCTTCGCGAGCCGTCCCTGGGGATGACGATCTACTGGTTGCGGTACTACAACGCCTTCCTGCAGGGCTACTGGTGGTGGATTGTCGAGCCGGTGACCGTCATCGCCCTGATCTTCATCGCTTTCCTGCTTCTCTCCATCGGGCTGGATGAGTTTGCGAATCCCCGGACTCGGAGGACCGTATGAGCGCGCCCCTACTACAGATCAAGAACCTGAAGGTGTACTATTACGTTGAGGCTGGGGCCGTGAAGGCCGTGGACGACGTCAGCTTCGACCTGGATCCCGGTATCAAGATGGGCTTGGTCGGTGAATCGGGATCGGGCAAGTCCACGATGGCCCTGGCGATGATGCGGATGATCAAGCCCCCGGGCCGGATCGAGGGCGGGCAGATGATCCTGGATGGCACCGATCTCGTCTCGCTGAGCACGGAGCAGATGCGCCAGACCAAGCTGCGCAAACTGGCGATGATCCCACAGGGCGCGATGAACGCGCTGAACCCTGTGATGCGCATCGACCGGCAACTGATCGATGGCATGCTCGACCATGGCGTGAGCATGTCCGGTGAAGAACGTGAGGAGCGCGTCGCCCAACTGCTGGAGATGGTGGACTTGGCCCCCAAGGTGGGCAAGATGTACCCCCACGAGCTGAGCGGTGGGATGCAGCAGCGCGTGACGGTGGCCCAGTCCATCTCGATGGAGCCCGATCTTATCATTGCCGACGAGCCTACCAGCGCTCTGGATGTGGTGATCCAGCGCCAGGTGATGGAGACGATCAACCGGCTGGCAGAGCGACTCGGCCTATCGCTGATCCTGATCGGCCACGACATGGGGTTGATGGCCCAGACCGTCAGCCGACTTGCCGTGATGTACGCCGGCAAAATGATGGAGATCGGGGACACATACGACTTGTTCCGCGAGCCCCTGCATCCCTATACGCAGTTGTTGATCGAGAGCTTGCCGGTCCTGGCGAACAAAGGTGTGTTTGCTGGCATCCCGGGGATCACCCCTTCACTGGTGAATCCTCCGGCAGGATGTGTCTTCCACACCCGATGCCCCAAGGCCTGGGATCTGTGCCATGAGAAGACTCCGCAGTTTGCCGAGGTGCAGCCCGGGCGCTGGGTAGCCTGTCACCTGCACGGGAACGGGATAAGACAATGACCACACCTTTACTTGAACTGAAGAATGTAACCAAGATCTTCGGCACTAAGAAGGAGCAGACGGTTGCGCTGGATGATATGACCTTCGCCATGGACGAGGGTTCACCAAAGATCATCACCGTCGCCGGTGAGAGCGGCAGTGGCAAGACTACCATGGGTATGCTTCTGCTGGGATTCTACGGGCCAACCCGGGGCGAAGTTCTGTTCCGTGGTCGGCCGCTGAGCGAGCTTAGAGGGGCGGACCGTTTCCAGTTCCGCCGGGAGATCCAGGCTGTCTTCCAGGACCCTTTCGCCGTCTACAATCCATTCTACAAGGTCGACAACCTGCTGAGCATCCCCATCAAGAATTTCAAGCTGGCAAACTCCAAATCGGAAGCCCGCGAGCTGATGGAGGGTGCGCTTGAGCGGGTCGGTTTGCGCCCGGAGGAGACGCTGGGGCGGTACCCGCATCAACTGAGCGGCGGGCAGCGACAGCGAATTGCTGTAGCCCGTGCCCTGATGCTGAAGCCAAAGCTGCTGATCACCGATGAGCCCGTTTCGATGGTTGATGCCTCGCTGCGATCGACGATTCTGAAGGCACTGCGCGGGCTGAACCAGGAGTATGGGACCCCGATCTTCTACATCACGCATGACCTGACGACTGCGTATCACATCAGTGACTACATCATCATCCTGTACCGGGGTTCGGTGATGGAGGTCGGCAACGTGGACACGATCATCAAGAATCCGAAGCATCCGTACACACGGTTGCTGGTCTCCTCGATTCCGTGGCCCGATCCCGACCTGGTGTGGGGCGGTGCGGAGGACATGATCCAGAAGAGCCAGGTGGCCTTCAGGACGATCACAGGCTGCAAGTTCGCACCACGGTGCCCCTACAGGATGGATATCTGTGATACGAAGCCTCCGGGCCTGTTTGCGTTGGAGCGGGATCGTGCTGCTGCCTGCTATCTGTATCGGGATAACAAGGTCCTCGCGCGCGAGGACCTGGCCAGCGTTTTCGCTGAAGCATAGTCGCGACCGACACCAATCCCGCGGCTACTCGGGTGCGGCGACATAATGCGATATCGGTGACACTGCAAGGCGCCCTGCGCCTTGCAGTGTCTTATCTATCAGATCTCTCTCGCGATGATAGGGGGAGTGCTTAGTGATCGACAGGAGCGTTGGTCGCAACGATCCATGCCCTTGTGGGAGCGGCAAGAAATACAAACACTGCTGTGGCCGGCCCAAGCCGCCGGCTGATGTTCTCTACGTACATCCGGCCAAACAGGACGTGGATTTCTACGCTCAGAAGCAGGATGTGCGGGACGTGCACATGGGCCGGCCCTATGGCCTCATTCCTATAGGTGTGCCGGCGCTGGTCAATGTGCTCCGTGCTGCCGGCATTGGGGTCCGGGGCATCAGCTATCCGCTGGAGCGCGAACTCAGCCGAGGATTCGATCTGCGCCGCTGGTTGCGTGCGCAGCCTCGGGCACGTGTGGTCTTGATTGACCTTCATTGGTACGAACATAGCTACGGGGCGATCAGCGCGGCGAATGTCAGCAAAGAGGCGCTACCGGATGCCTGGGTGGTCTTGGGGGGCTTGACCGCCTCCGGGTTCGCCCGCGAGATCCTGGAGGATTTCCCGTCGGTTGACTTTGTTATTCGGGGCGACGCTGAGCAGCCGCTGCTACAGCTTGTGCAACGATGTCTTGATGCCTCTGATGCTCAGCTGCCGGACCTTGCCGATATCCCTAATCTGGCCTACAGGCAGGGCGGTGAAGTGGTCGAGAACCCCATCGGCTATTGTGCCACTACGGAGGATCTTGATCGACTCGACTTCGCAGACCTGAATTTCTTGGACCATGACAGGGAGTACTTCGTCCACGAATATCTAGTCACCGATCTGCCCAAGGCGCGCGCCGCTCTTAAGACAGACCCGTTCTTGGGGAGGTGGGTGACCACGGCGCGGGGCTGCAAGTACGAGTGCTCCTACTGTGGTGGCTGCAAGAGCGCACAAAAAGTGCTTGCCGCGCGGGACGGGATCGTGCCGCGTTCACCGGAGGCTGTTGTCGATGAGCTGGGGCGCCTGGCAGCCGCCGGCGTAATCCAGGCCTCACTCTCCTATGATATTGCCGAGATGGGCGAGGATTACTGGCGGCGGTTTTTCTCGCTGTTGCGGAAGAGCGGCGTCAAAATCGGGCTCTACAATGAGTGCTTCCAGATGCCGTCCCTCCAGTTCGTCAAACGCTTTGTGCGAGCGGCGGACTTGGAGCACTCCTGCCTGGCGTTTAGCCCTCTATCGGGGTCGCAACGGGTGAGGCGGCTGAACGGCAAGATCTTCTCTGATGCTGAGCTTGTCAACGTCCTCGACTATCTTAACCTGAGCAACATCTTTGCCCAAATCTACTTCTCACTGAACCTGCCGGGTGAGACAGAGGAGACGCTGGAAGAGAGTATTGCGCTTGCCGAACGGCTGTGTGATCTCTATCCACCGTCACGCATCCGCATCCTGAGCTCGTGTCACACGCTTGATCCGCTGTCGCCGATGGCAGTACATCCTGAGAAATACGCGATCGATGTCACGATGCGAAGCTTCAATGACTGGTATACTTATTGTCGTGAGACGCAACTTAGCGGACCGGCGGCACGTACCGGGGCGCATCGCGGTTTCGTGCTGAAGGCTGAGGGCGCTCGCTCGCTGGAGGCGATGGCCGACCGGTGGGATGAGGCGCGACGGGGCCACGAGGAGTGCTGGTGGCCTATACCGCCGAGCTGGTGATACTCAGTGTATAGGTTGTGCGGGTAAGTAATCCGCGCGACGTACGCCTTTTTTGGGTCTTGAGGCCTGATAACGACGTCATAGCCGATGGCTGTGGTATCGCTTCTGCGAATATAGGAGGACTCTGTGGACGAAGCACCCGTGGCACTTTACATTCACCCGGCCAAACAGGCTGTGGATCTCTATGACACGCCTGCCCGTCAGAAGTTCGGGCGTCCGTATGGCTTGATTCCGATGGGTGTGCCGGCGCTCGTAAACCTGTTGTGTGATAATGGCATTCCGGTCAAAGGTGTCAACTTCCCGATGGAGAAGCGGCTGGACCCCAGCTTCAACCTTCGGAAGTGGCTGCGCGATCACCGTGAGGCGCGCATGGTGCTGATCGACTTGCATTGGTACGAGCACAGCTACGGCGCGATCAATGTTGCTCAGATTGCCAAGGAGGTTCTTCCGGACGCCTGGGTGATCCTCGGTGGACTCACGTCGTCTATTTTTGCCAGCGAGATCCTTGAGAATCTCTCAGTCGTTGATTTTGTGCTGCGTGGCGATGCCGAGCGACCGCTACTGGCCCTGGCACAAGCATTGATGAGCGAGGATGAGCCGGGAGTCCAACCGGATCTTTCCGGCGTGCCCAACCTGACCTACCGTCTCGGTGGCCAGGTGGTGGAGAACCCCCGGACCTTCTGCGCGACGTCTGAGGATTTTGCGGACTTCAACTTCATCGATCTGGGATGGTTGGAGCACGAGGATGACTACTACGTCCACGAGTACCTGGTTATAGATATGGAAATTGCCCGCGCTGCATCACAGGGAGCGGATATCAGCAAGTACCGCGGCCGGTGGATCACGACGGCCCGCGGATGCGACTTCGAGTGCTCCTATTGCGGCGGAGCGAAGAGCGCGCACAAGGCTATCGCCGGGCGCAATGGTATCGTGCCTGTCCCGGTGGAGACAACTGTGGCCCAGATCAAGCACCTTATGGAGCACGATGTGATCCAGGTCTGCTTCTCCTATGACCTGGCCGCGATGGGCGAGCGCCATTGGAAGACGCTCTTCCGCACGCTGCGCAAGGAGGGGATCAAGATTGGCCTCTACAATGAGTTCTTCCAGCTCCCCCCAGCGGGTTTCATGAAGGATTTTGTCCGCACGGCGGATATGGAGCACTCGAGCCTGGCCCTCAATCCCTACTCCGGTTCGGAGCACGTGCGGCGTTTGAACGGGAAGCGTTACAATGATGCTCAGTTGTTCAACGCGCTTGATGAGGTCAACCTCTACAACATGCCGATCATTGTCTACTTCTCTCTTAACCTGCCCGGTGAGGATGAGGAGGCGATACAGCAGTCGATCAAGTTAGCGCAGAGTATTTATGATATGTATCCGCACTCCAAGCTGAAGATCCTCAACTCGTGTCACACTGTGGAGCCTATGTCGCCCATGGAGCAGCGGCCCGGGCGCTACGGCATCGAGGTGAAATGGCACACCTTCAAGGATTGGTACGACTACTGCCGCAACACGCAGCTGCAACTACCCGGCGCGCGCACCGGCGAGTGGCGCGGGTTCGATCTGCTTGAGCCGAATAAGCGTTCCATCGAGGCGATGGCCGACGCTTGGGATGAGGCGGCCTCGGGCCGGGAATCAGTATGGTGGCCCATTCCGCCCAGCTGGTAGATAATAGTGACTCGCGTTGGGCCGCCCGGCCCAACGCGAGTCACTTATGAGAACGCCATCGAAATCCGCTCCTTGCCAGGGCGTGCGCATCCAGTCAACCCTTGAGCGGGAACTGTCATCCTGAACGGGTCATACGGCCGAACCACTGGGTACAATAGCATAGTGAAGGATCTTGTGATGCTAACGCCGGCGTTGTACCATCGTAGGATCCCTCGCTGACCCTCTCCTGGGCCCAAGTTGTGCGCTAGACCTGCTCGGGATGACAACAGTTGTGTCAGCCGTCTGAGGTGCGCACGTTCTGGAAGCCCTCTCCTTGCCCCAATTTGCGTTTGATGCTGTAATAGCCTCACACAGTTCACAAGTGGAGGCACACACCATGGACTTCTCTGACGTAGCTCTGCCGGAACTTCTCTTCGCCAGTGCGAACGCTTCTGTGCATTTTGCCCTGGCCTGTCTGGAACCGGTCCCCGCGAACCCTTCGGGTTCGGCGACCCCTATGGGTTCGG
>CAZEXX010000080.1:10239-12567 GCA_964516885.1 uncultured Anaerolineales bacterium
GCCTACCTGGAGGCTTGGCTGGAGAGAGCTGATGCAGTGGCACGGGACATAGCACTCGAGACACTGGCAGCGATCGCGCACCATCACGATGGCCCCTTTGGCTTCCTGACCGAGGGGATCGATTGGAACAACCACGTCAGCCAGCGCCATCATGTCGGGTTCAACACCTACGGTGCCATCCGCTATACCGAGCCTCTCTTGAACAACCTGCACCTGGTGGGCCCGACGCTGACCTATCTGATGGCGCAGTCCCTGACACCCCCCGCGGATACCGGTCTGCGCTCAAGTCTGTCTGTCCTCTTGCCCCTCTCTCCTCTGTCACGTGAGGCGCGAAGGCTGGAGGCTCGCGATGGGCAGCTGTTGCTGCGTCTGATCTATCCCGTGATTGCCACGGATGCCGGTGTGGCGGCTGCCCTGGCCTTCTGCCGGGAGGCCGGCATCGACGGCGTGTTGCTCTTCGAGTCGAGCTACGATACCGACCCGGCGATGCTGACCCTGGATGTATTGGAGGCCAGATTCGCGCGGCTCAAAGCCCTGGTGCCGGTCTTCCGCGACGCCGGGCTCAGCGTGCATATCAACGTGATGATCACTATGGGGCACACCGATGGTGGCGGCGCCCAACCCGAGGCCTTCGACTTCCAGTATCTGGTGGATGCCGGCGGCAACACCTCTCGTGTGACAGCATGTCCCCTGGACCAGGCTTTCCTTGATTACGTCGCTCAGATGTACCGGTGGGCGGCCGAATGTGAGGCCGATGCCGTCTGGGTGGACGATGATGTGCGCTTCCTCGGGCACGATGTGCCGGAGATGACGTGCTTCTGCCCGCATCACCTTGCGGCAATGGCGGATCGCACGGGATGCGAGTGGACGCGCGAGTCCCTGGTCGCTGCGCTCGCCGGTGAGGCATACCCCGCGGTCCGGCAGGCTTGGTTCGATCTGCAGCATAGGGCCATGGAGGGGTTGGCCGATGTGGTCGAGCGCGCAGTGCACGGCGTCTCACCCCGTCAGGTCATCGGCCTGATGAGTGTGGGTACGACGGTGCACAATGCCGAGGGACGGATCACGGACCGGCTCCTCCGCACGCTTTCGGGTCCAGACACCCGCCCAATGGTGCGGCCCGGTTCCGGATTCTGGCACGATGAGACCCCGGTCAGTCTTCTGGCGAAGACGGAGGACGTGGCGCGGCAGGTAGCCTATCTGGGCCGGGATGTGCGGGTCGTGGCCGAGGTTGAGAACCATCCCTATTCACCGTACCAGAAGTCACTGCGTATGCTGGCGCTGGAGATGGCGCTCGATATCCTGGCCGGGACACACGATATCAGTCTGAACATCCTGCCGGAGACACGGCCTTTCCAGGCGGGGGAGGTGGACTACGCAGCATTCCTCCGTGACCAGCGACCGTTCCTGCGGGAACTGGGCCGCGCGCGGGCGGGGAAACGCCGGATCGGCGTGGGGGTTGAGGCTCGCGAGGACGTTGCGCGGAAGCTGCCCATTGCCGGTGGGTCGCTGATGCAGTGGGTGGAGGCTCGCCCTTGGGAACTCGCGCTGGGGCGCATGGGGATACCTGTGGGCACGCTCTATGATGCGCCGCATCTCATTTCCGGCAGCGTGGTCTATACGGATCGCTATGCGTTGGGTAGCATGCTGCAGGATGGCGCGCTCCTGACGCCCGGCGCGGTGCGCGGCCTGCTGGCGCAGGGCTGGGGTGACGACCTTGGCATTCTTGACGTGACAGCGGCGCCGGCGGATGTGAACGAGGTGATCACGGAGGAGCCGCTCAACGGGCCGCACAGCGGTGTCTGCTTGCCGGTGCGCCACTATGCTGGGTTGCTGCAGCCGCATACCTTCGTCTTTGCGGAGGGTGCGAGGTCCCGCGTGCTGTCGACGTGGCAGGACGTTCACGGAGAGGCTCAAGGCCCGGCAGCCGTTGCGCTGGAGCTGGCGAATGGAGGGCGGGTGGGGCTGTTGCCTTTCGAGATTGCATCGGTGACGCCGGCGCTGCTCCAGCCGGCGCACCGGGATCAGTGGGCCGCGCTGGCCGCCTGGGTCGGCCGGATGCCTCTCCCAGTGCGCGTTGTGGGCGGGATGAACGTCGTGCCGCAGGTATTTGTCAAGCGCGACGTTGTGGGGTGCGACGACGGGATGGTGCTGCTGGCCTTGGTCAATCTCTCGTTTGACGATGTCGTGGCGTACCTTGATGCGCCGCTGTTGGCTGATGCCGGTATGGTTGAGCGACTGACGCGTGAGGGATGCTGGGTTGCAGAAGGCAATCTGCTGAATGTCGATGTCGCGGCCTGGTCGGTGACCGTGCTGCGGACGCGCTAGGAT
>CAZEXX010000080.1:12667-13994 GCA_964516885.1 uncultured Anaerolineales bacterium
GCTGAATGTCGATGTCGCGGCCTGGTCGGTGACCGTGCTGCGGACGCGCTAGGATACAGGAGAGCTCGCAGGGGTTCTGGTGACCGAAAGGGACGTCGGAACCCCCGAGAGATATCCAACTAACCCTGGAGGATCTATGACGACGCAATTACGTATTGGGATGATCGGTGTGGCCGGACGTGGGGGACTGTGGCACCATTGGCACCAGCCCGAGGGGCGCTCGGTGGTCGTGGGGGGCGCGGACGTGAGCCAGGAGTATCTCGATCGATTCCGGAGCGAGAATGGCCAATCGCCCTTTGTCACGCTGGACTACCGCGAGATGCTGGCGCGCGACGATATCGACGCGGTGGCCGTCACCTCGCCGGATTTCTGCCACGAGGAGCAGGCTATCGCTGCTCTGGAGGCCGGGAAGCACGTCTTCTGCGAAAAGCCTTTGGCTATCACGATCGAGGGTTGTGACCGCATCCTGCAGGCGTGGCAGAAGTCCGGCACGCGGCTGATGGTGGGTTTCAACATGCGATATATGCGTATGTTCCGCGTGATGAAGGAGATTGTGGACTCGGGCGTGATCGGTGAGATCAAGGCGGTCTGGGTACGTCACTTCGTGGGGATGGGTGGGTCGTTCTACTACCACGACTGGCACGGCACGCGCAAGAACACGACCTCGCTGTTGTTGCAGAAGGGAGCGCACGATATCGACGTGGTGCATTGGATCACGGGGCAGTATACCCGGCGCACATCGGCCTTTGGGAGCCTCGACTATTTCGGCGGTGACAAGCCCAACGATCTGACCTGCCTGGAGTGCCCGGAGCGCGAGACGTGTCTTGAAGCGATGTCGGGGGGGCGCCGGATTCAGTGCGCCTTCCGCAAGGAGATCGACGTCGAGGACAACCAGATGATGATCATGGAACTGGACGGCGGGATCAAGGCCGCTTATCTCCAATGTCACTTCACGCCGGATTACCACCGCAACTACACCTTCATCGGCACCGAGGGCCGCCTGGAGAACTCCGAGCCTGAGATGAAGGTCTGGGTCAAGACCCGGCGGTCGAACACCTACCGCGAGCTGGCGGACCGCACCTATGAGGTGAAGCCGGCTGTGGGCGGGCACGGCGGTGCCGACCCTGTGATCTGCAAAGACTTCGTGGACATGTGCCTGGACGGCAAGGAGCCCGTGGCCACGCCGCTGGCCGGGCGGATGAGCGTCGCGGCGGGCGTCTGTGCGGCGGAATCCCTGCGGAGTGGTGGCATGCCCGTGGATGTGCCGCCGCCGCCGGAAGGATTCCGGTAGACTCAGCTCACGTAACCGTGCAGCCCCCTTCCCCTG
>CAZEXX010000081.1:0-13782 GCA_964516885.1 uncultured Anaerolineales bacterium
AAGACCAGTACGATTTCACAAACTTTGGAGGCGCACTGCGCAACAACGATGGCGATAGTGATAGATACTACGCCCCGGTGCAGTTGCCCCATGGATCTACAGTGACCAAGATGACCTGGTACTGGTACGATACCTCCGCCGCCACAGACGGAGCAGCATACTTGAGAAGGGGCATGCTCACGGGCGGTCTGCAAAATGCTATGGCACAGGTCGATACCAGCGAGAGCGGTGGAGACGGTAGCGGGAACGACACCAGCATAGTCCACGCAACCATAGACAACTCCCAGTATACCTACTACGTGTGCTGGTTTCTCTGGGACAGCGGTATCAGGGGATACACCGTGGTCATCGAATACACCTACACCGAGCCGCACTGAGTGTATGGGCTTAAGGGAGGTCGAAAATGAAACGCGGAACATTGCTCTTGACCTTGCTAGGGCTGCTGTTGCTCACCGCCACTGTCCAGGCCAATGGGCAGGACTACAACCTGAACTGGTGGACGGTGGACGGAGGGGGGCATACCTTCAGCACCGGTGATGGCTACACCCTGGGTGGCACCATCGGTCAGCCGGACGCGGGGGTGATGGAGGGAGGGCCCTACGCCCTGCACGGCGGGTTCTGGCCGGGAGGCAGCGTGGGCGAGTACACTGTCTACCTGCCGCTCGTTCTGAGGTAGGTCGTAGGCCTGACGCTGCGGGACTACCAGCAACACCGCTCCCGGCACCACGCCGGCCACCTCTGCCTGATGGCCGAGCGGAGGGGGCTGGCCCTACCTCGGCCGATATCCAAGAACGGGATACTACTCTAGGCTGACACAGCGGAATTACTGAGCCCACATCTGAAAACCGCCCAGGCAGACGAAAGCCCGTCAGGGACCTGCCACAAGAATCGCAGAACCGGGGTATCTACTCCATAGATGATGTCGAGAAGACCGCTACTCACCGAGGTCAAGGGCTTTGACTGTTGTCAGAACACAAACAGCAACTTCCATATTATCTGCTCCGGAATGCGCGTCCGTGCCTTCGACAAACTCAAAACGGTGCTGGGCGTTACAACAAAACAGCGTCCGATCTCATTGCGAACAGCCATAAGATCGGACGTCTTCCTTCCAGTGTCGGGGCGGACGGATTTGAACCGTCGACCTCTACAACCCCATTGTAGCGCCCTAGCCAAGCTGGGCCACGCCCCGTCCAACGCTGCAAATTATACTACCGAACCCCTCTTTTGACAAGGGCAGATCGGGAGAGTCTGCCACCCCCGCACAGCTCGTCCCTGACCCTTGTGCTAGATCTCTATTGAGAAGGGTTCGTCCGACAGCACTTGCGCCAGCGCATCTGCAGGTTGATACGGCGTATCCGCAAACCGGTACACCAGATAGCGATACACATCGCGCAGCACCGCAGTGAGGATCGGAGCCAGCACCAGGCCCGGCAGCCCGGCGATCTCTGTGCCGACAACCAGCATCACCATCATCACCACGGGATGCAGTCCCACACTGCGGCCGAGCACGCGCGGCACAATGAGGGAGTTCTCGATGTTCTGGATCAGAATACATACCACAGCCGTCACAAGCGCCAGGCCCGGGCTCTGCGTCAGCGCCACCAGGATTGCGGGAACCGCAGCGATCGTCGGGCCGATATTGGGGACAATCTCCAGGATGCCGGCGAATACACCCAACAGCAATGCGTATTCCAGCCCCAGCAGAGTGAGCGCGATAGTCTGCATCACGCCGATGATGATCATCAGTCCAATCTGACCGCGCAGATAGCCGCCGATCGTGTGGTCCAGCATATGCAGGATGCTACCCAGATCATCCCGGATCGAGCCCGGCAGCATGCGGTGGATGGACTCCTGAATCAGATCGATATCCCGCAGCAAGAAGAACGTCCAGAAGGGCACAATCGTGATACCGAGGATAATGCTGGTGGTGTAGGAGATCGCGTTGAACGTACCCTGAATGGCTTGCTGGAAAGCCCTGGTGACGAAACTCGAGAGATCACGTACAGCATCGTCGATCTGCAGCCGCACGCGGTCCGGCAAGAGCTCATACTGCCGCAGAACCTGCTCAAACCATGTCGACATCTGTTTCCAGATAACCTCGCGTGCCTCCCACAGCTGTTCCGCCTCACGCAGCACGATGGGGACGACCATGGAGATAAAGCCCACCACAGCGGCAATCAACAGCAGATAGCTGATGATGATGCTGACGCCGCGAGCCCCTCGCGCCAGAAAGCGCAGCCGCGTCTTGTTGCCGAGCCATTCGATACCACGTTGCAGGGCCTTTACCGCAGGCGCCAGCACATAGGCCAGGATCAGGCCAATCATGTATAGTCCCAGGACAGACCGTGCTGCCCACAGTGTGAGGAACACGGCCAGCATCGTAGCTGTCAAAAGCGCGATGCGCTTCCTTCGCTGTATGGGGATCCGGTGCCAGAAACCGAGCCAGCCGTCCACCTTACCTCCCTAGTTGCCCGACATACAAGAGATACGACCTACCTGATCTCAATCCTCGTCAATCCTCAGAATGGCCAAGAAGGCTTCCTGCGGGATGATAACATTCCCTAACTGCTTCATACGCTTCTTACCAGCCTTCTGCTTCTCCAGCAGTTTCCGCTTGCGTGACACGTCTCCGCCGTAGCACTTGGCTGTCACGTCCTTGCGCAACGCCTTCACATTGACGCGGGCCACAACTTTCGCACCCACCACAGCCTGAATCGGCACCTCATAGAGCTGTCGCGGGATAACTTCTTTCATCTTGCGGATCAAAGAGGCCCCCTTGCGGTGAGCCTGGTCGCGATGAACAATGATCGCCAACGCGTCCACCGGCACCTTGTTGACCAACACGTCGACCTTCACCAAGTCATCGACCCGGTACGAGTCAAATGCGTAGTCCATCGACGCATACCCGCGGGTCGCAGACTTGATCCTGTCGTGCAGATCGATGACCATCTCCGCCAGCGGGATCTCGAACGTCAACATCACCCGCCGCGTGTCCAGGGACTCCGTCAGCAAGAAATGGCCCCGCTTCTTACGGAATATCTCCATCAACGTACCGAGATACTCCGTCGGCGAAATCACTTGCACCGTCATCCAAGGCTCTCGCACTTCGGCCACCAAGGACGGGTCGACAAGATCCGCCGGGCGGTGGATCTCCACTTCCTCGCCGTTGGTCAACAGCATCTGATAGGCCACGCTGGGCGCGGTGACAACCAGTTCCTGCCCGTACTCGCGCTCCAGACGTTCCTGGGTGATCACCATGTGGAATAGTCCCAAGAACCCGCACCGGAACCCGAACTGCAGCGCCTTCGACGATTCCGGCTCATAGGTCAGCGCAGCATCATTCAACTGCAGCTTTGCTAGCGCGTCGCGCAGGCCCTCATAGTCATCGGCCTCAGAAGGGTAGAGGCTCGCAAAGACCATCGGCTTGGGCGGCTGATATCCGGCCAGCGGCGTCGCCACCGGACGCTGGGACTCCGTCACCGTGTCCCCGACCCGCGCTTCGCGCACGGTCTTGAGACCCGTAGCAATATACCCGACCTCGCCGGACGACAGACTCTCCACCGAGACCATCTCCGGCCTGAAGACCCCCACCTCAACAGGCTGGGTCTTGCTCCCGGTAGCCATCATCAGCAAGGGGGTCGTACGGTCCACACGTCCCTCATACACCCGTACGTAGGCGACTACGCCTTTGTACGAATCGTAATGGGAGTCGAAAATCAGAGCCCGCAACGGGGCGTCAGCGTCCGACGCCGGCGGCGGCGGTATCCGCTCGACGATCGCCTGGAGGACGGCCTCCACATTCGTGCCCAGCTTCGCCGAAACTGGAATGATCTCTGCCGGGTCCACGCCCAAGAGATCCGATATCTCCCGGGTCACGACCTCAACATCAGCTGTACCCAGGTCAATCTTGTTGATGACAGGCACGATCTCAAGGTCATTCTCGAGCGCCAGGTAGAGGTTGGCCATCGTCTGTGCCTCGATGCCCTGGGTTGCATCGACAACCAACAAAGCACCTTCACAGGCGCCCATCGCTCGGCTGACCTCGTAGCTGAAATCCACGTGCCCTGGCGTGTCGATCAAGTTGAGCTCATAGCTCTCACCATCCAGCGCAGTCCACTTCATCTGCACCGCCGAGGCCTTGATCGTAACACCCTTCTCCTGCTCCAGCTCCATGCCATCCAGAACCTGGGAGCTCCCCCCCGCGAACATGCGGGCCTCCACGGTGCCAGTGAGCTCCAATAGACGATCGGCAAGCGTTGACTTGCCATGATCGATGTGTGCAATGATGCTGAAGTTACGAATATGATCTCGATCCACGCCTTCACCCAATCTGTGACTAACGAGTCCTCGATCCTCTGTCGCCGTTCAGAGAACCGCGGCCTCAGACAACGCTCTCTCAATCCAGTCGGCGGGTCCGTCGCCCTCAATACCCAGCTGCCACCAGCCGAGAAATTCAATATTGCCGGCCGGGCCCTTCAACGGCGAAACCATCAAGCCACGCAAACCAAGTCCAAGCTCTTCCATCATAGCGGTCACACTCTCGAGCACTGATCTGTGCACCGCCGGATCCCGTACAACCCCGCCCTTGCCGACCTTGTCCCGACCGGCCTCAAACTGTGGCTTGATCAGGGAGACGATTTCACCCGCCGGGACGAGCCAATCCACCGCAGTCGCATAAATCAAGCGCAGCGAGATAAAAGACACATCCGAGACGATAAGACTCACAGGTTCAGGCAGCGACGTCAAGTACCGAGCATTGGTGCGCTCAATGACCACGACACGCTCATCTTGGCGCAGGGACCACGCCAGTTGCCCATACCCCACGTCAATCGCATAGACCCTCGCAGCGCCATCTTGGACCAGACAGTCGGTGAACCCTCCAGTTGAGGCACCAATGTCGGCTGCGACCCGGTCTGCTACACGGATCGGGAAACGCTCCAGCGCCCCGGCCAACTTGTCACCGCCGCGGCTGACGAAGCGCGGCTTGGCCTTCACCTGAATATCCGCATCCACCGGCATCCGGGTGCCGGCCTTGTCCACCAAAACACCCCCGACCAGCACCTCACCGGCCATGATCAGTCGCTGCGCCACCGCACGGCTGCGAGCCAGGCCGCGGTCCACAATCAGTCGATCCAGTCGTTCTTTCGTCACACTTGAAGCATACCTGAAAGGGGGCAATTCGTCAAAGCGACGACATCTCAGTCAACGTCGCCAAGACCTCGCGCAGATCAGCCGGCAACGGTGCCTGGAATCGCATCGCCTCCCCGCTAGTCGGGTGGTCAATCTCAAGCTCCCGCGAGTGCAAAAACTGCCTGGGCCAAGCCGTGGCCGTCCCGGACGGACCGTAGACCGCATCTCCGGCGACCGGATATCCCATCCAAGAGAAGTGAACACGGATCTGGTGCGTCCGTCCTGTCAACAGCCGCACATCCAAGAGCGTGTAGCGCCGGCCGTCAGCATCTCTGTAGCGCGCCGTGACGTGCCAGCGGGTTTGTGAGAGTTTGCCTTCCCTCTGGACGGCCATACGCTGCCGGTGGTGCCGGTCACGCCCGATCGGCGCCTCGATCATCCCGTCGTCCTGCGGTACAGATCCCACCACCAGCGCCGTATAGTGTTTCCGCACGGTACGCTGCTTGAACTGCGCTTGAAGCTTGCGCAGCGCTTGGTCGTGCTTCGCCACCACCATCACGCCAGACGTGTGGCGATCGAGACGATGGACGATGCCGGGCCTGATCTTTCCTCCCACGCCGGTCAGATCTTGACAGTGCGCCAGGAGTGCGTTGACCAGTGTCCCCCCGCTGTGCCCGGCCCCAGGGTGCACTACCATCCCGGCAGCCTTGGAGATCACCAGCATATCCTCGTCCTCGTACAAGACGTCCAGCGGGATCGCTTCTGCCAATAAGGCCACAGGCTCGGGTGCGGGAACACACACGGAGATCTCATCCCCGGCCTGCACTTTGTGGGACACCGGAACGACACTGCCATTGACCGTGATAGCCCCGGCCACGACAAGCCGCTGGACCGCGGTGCGGGATAGGTCTGCCAGGGCAGCAGCAACATAGCGGTCGACACGCTCACCACCGAACACCACCCTCAAGACCTCACATCCTCGCTTGTTGCTCATACTCCCCACTCCGGACCACCCACACCTCGCTGAGTACCGGTGACACGTGGCCCAATTCAAAGGGCCAAGACACCGCGTCTTGGCCCCGATAGTTCTTAGCCTGCAGGTCAGGCTTGTCTAGGGCCGCGGTGGCTGGATGTACAGCCCTACGCGCTGCGTCTCATCCCCCGACGTCACCACAACAGTTCCCAGGATCACAGATCCTCGGCTCGTCGATGTCACCTCGAAGACTACAGAGCCCTCCACGTGGACCGCACGCACATCGGCCTCATCGTTCCACGCATAGGTATACGTGCAGTCGCCGCCGTGGCCCTCGGCAAAGATCAGCACCTTCCAACCGTTGTCCGGCGTGTTGACACGGTCCAGCGGCCAGGCATCCACCCGCAACGGCCCGCCGCTGCACGACAACACGTCTAGTGCTGGTTCTTCTTCTGTCGTCGACCCGACGCCCGCAACTTGAGCGGGTACAGGCATCGGCGCGGGCTCCGTGGCGACCACGAACGCCGTCGGCTCAGCCGGCACTGCCAAACCGCCGACATCTGACCACTGGGAAGGTCGCGAGGAGCCGGCCATCACCAGTCTGGGCAGCGAATCCATGGATTCCTGAGGGAGAGTCGTGGCAGCGACGATCTCATCCGGCGCAATCCACCGGTCCGACACCTTGTGGTAGAGCCACATACCTACGGTGCACGAAGCATCTTCATCAGTGCAAGTTGCCACGAGCGACGTCGGCGCACTTCCTGGGATCAGTGGCGTGCCCTCGGGTGTCAGATTAACGTCCCCAAAAGCATACACGTCGCCGCGATCTGCGTCGGCAACCCATATCGGTCCAGCGATCTCGCCTCTATCAACGGCAAAAAAGGCAACCCACCCACCCCCATCCAGTCCATGGCGCGCTGCGACAGCGTGGGCATAGTCTTGCAGGATCGTTGTCGCGAAGCGCTTTGGGCCGCGATACATTATCTGCGCCCAGCCGCCGTTGTACGCAGCCAGTGCGTTAAAAATGTCCCCATTGCCCTGCTTCACCACAGTGGCCAAGGTTCGGGTTCCCCAAAACAGATTCGTCTCAGGGTTCAGCAACTCGTCGTGTGTGGGACGCCACGTGAAACCGGCCTCCCTGGGCATGACCTGCATCAGACCTACTGCCCCCACAGGGCCCACCGCGACGGCGTCTCCGCGAGATTCCATCCACACCAGTGAAGCCAAAAAATCTGGGTCCAGTTGCCTTCTCTCCGCCTCTTGCGCAATCAAAAACTCCCACTGTTGGACCCGGGGGCTCCAAAATGGGGCAAGGTCACTAGAGCTACGCTGCAGAGAGTGTTCACCCTCGCTGTCCACGGTCGCCGCCATAGCATGCCCATGGGTTGGCACAAAACCCAGAAAGACGCTGATGACCAGGATTGTCAAGACAGCAGAGATCAGTCGTTTCATCACGTACACCACCTCACTGGGATCACTCGTCCTTAGGTATCTGATATCCCGCTAGTGCAGGATACAGCCTAGCGTCGACTGCCAATTGTGTACTGCCGACGCAAACCGCAACTATACGCAGATATCGAAGACTGTCAAGTTCTCGCCTAAGAAGTGTGCATTCTTGGATGGCTCAGCCGGACAGAGCCGTGCCTAACCTTCCTCCACACCGCCCGAGGCAAAGATGCTCTGAGCTGCCTCCAAGTACGGAGCAAACTCACTCTCATCTTTGCCGACAGCTCCGAGATAGCGTTCCAGCAAGTGCAACGGCGTCATCGTGGCCGGCTCCATACCGTCGAGCCGATCACGAATCGCCCGATCCACCTCGCGGTTTATCTGAGTATGAAAGGCGTCCGCCAGCAAAGGCACGAGATCCGCATCTCGCAGAAGCGGCTCCTGCTCGGGAGACATCTCGACGATCAACCGCACCACAACACCGGCAAGATCCTGTGCTTCCACAAGGGCCTGGATTGCACTCAGAGGAGCGGGCTCACCACGAACATCAATGCGCAACGTCACGAAACGCCGAGCCGGAAGCTCAACGAACTGCCACGACGCACGCTCATCCTCGAGCTCAACCCAGCAGAATCCCTTGGGCTGCCGTTCCTCCCCAAAGTCGACGCGCGCCAGACTGCCCGCATAGACCACCGGAGGAAGCTCATTCGCATTGAGGCTCTGATGTCGGTGAACATGTCCCATCGCGACATAGGCCCACCGCCCATCAACCAGCGCCGAGATGGGCAGTGTCACGTCCCGCCCTACCATGATGCTACGCTCAGATCCCCAGTGTGCACCCGCCACCGAGAAATGTCCCATCAGCACAGCGGGCTCATCGTCAGACAACTGACCCTTGAGCGCCTCCAACATACCAATGACAACTTCACTCACCGCAGCGTCCAGCTCTTCCTGACTCATCCGCCGAAACTGCTCGCGCGACAGCAGCCGTTGCCGCACCGGATAGGGCATCGTTACAATCTGTATCGGTCCACGCCCTGTGACAATCCGGTGCACCGCGGGGCGATCGGCGACGATCACACCCGGCACACCCAAGGTCGAAAAAATCTCAATGCTCGAGGCCCGCTGTGACATCACCGGAACATCGTGATTCCCGACCAACAGCACCACTGAGATCCCGGCCTCCGAGAGCCCGCGGATCCGCTGAGCGAACTCTCGTTGATGCGTTGGGCTTGGGCTTCGTGTGCGAAATGCATCCCCCGTGAACAGGACAAGGTCGGCATCGTGGTCGATAGCATACGCAATAACATCATCCAGCCGGTCCAGGAAATCCATAACCCGGCGGTTAAGGCCGGTATCCGGGTCCAGACGGCCGTAGTTCTCCATCCCAATGTGGAGATCCGAGAAGTGCACGAAACGAACCGGCTCGGCCACCCTCACATCCTGGGCAGTACGACCCCTCGCTGCCCCTGGTACTTGCCCTTCTTGTCGGCATAGCTCACCTCGCAGGGGGCATCCCCTTCGAAGAACAAGACCTGCGCGATACCTTCATTTGCGTAGATCTTGGCCGGGAGAGGTGTCGTGTTACTGATCTCGATGGTGATATGGCCATGCCAACCCGGCTCGAGCGGCGTGAAGTTCGTCACAATACCACAACGAGCGTAAGTCGACTTACCCAACACAGCACCAAGCACATTCCGGGGCATACGGATGTATTCCAGGCTGCGCGCGAGCACGAACGAGTTCGGAGGAATGATACAGACATCCCCGGTGAAATCGACCATGGCGTTCCTCGCCAGCTTCTTGGGGTCCACCAATACCATATCTCCCATACCCGGCGTAAAAACCTTGAATTCGTCAGCCACCCGAATGTCGTAGCCGTAGGAAGAGAGACCATACGAAATCACCCCGTTGCTGATCTGTCCGTCCACAAACGGATCGATCAACTGCGCTTTCAGCGCCATCTCGCGAATCCAGAAATCAGGTTTGAGGCCCATGCACTCTCCTTGTCGAAGTCAGTCTTTGGCACCGCAGGAAGTCTACATCCTGTCCGGCGTGCTCGTTCCCATCAAGTGCAGCACACGAGCCAACACCGACTTGGCCGCACGTGCGAGCATCAATCGTGCAGCCGACAGCTCAGCATCCGCCGCGTCATCCGACACAATCCGGCAGTCACGGTAGAAAGCGTGGAAGGCGGCAGCCAGCTCCCTGGCATAGGTCGTCAGATGGTGCGGGGCCAGGTTGGTCGCGGCCATTGCGATCAGCTCAGGCAAGACAAGCATCTTGCGGATCAGAGCCTGTTCGCTCGGGTGGATCAGCAACGACGCATCACCGTCGGCCTCAGTGTCCCAGCCCTGCTCTTCCGCGTGTCGGAGCACCCCTGCGATACGCGTGTGCGCGTAGTGGACGTAGAACACAGGATTCCGGTCTGACTGTTCCACCGCCAGATCCAGATCGAAATCCAATGTGACATCGACCGTGCGCGTCAGCATATTGAACCGAATCGGGTCAGGACCCACCTCGTCCACCAGCTCGCGCAGGGTCACAAATTCCCCCGAGCTCTTCGACATGCGAATCACTTCACCGCCGCGCGTCAGTGTCACCATCTGATAGATGATGAACACCAGCCGGTCCGCATCCAGACCCAGTGCCTTGGCCACTGCTTTGACGCGCGGCACGTCACCATGGTGATCAGCTCCCCAGACGTAAATGGCCCTATCAAACCCGCGCACCACCAGCTTGTTCCACAAGTAGGGCATATCCGATGCAAGGTAGGTAGGACGACCCTCAGGATCTGGGATCACCTGTGGAGAGCGGATGAGCACAGCGTCCTTCTCCAGATCCTCGTGCCGGAACCACGTGGCATCGTCATACTCCACCACATGGCCCCCCTCGGACAACTGTGCCATCATCTGATCAAAGAGTCCGGACTGGTAAAGTGACCGCTCGCTGAACCAGTTGTCGAAGTGCACCCCGAGTTGCTTGAGATCATCCTCGACTCCGTGCAAGACCTGCTCGATGCCCCAGCGGCCTAACTCACGGACCGCCACATCGCGTTCCTTGTCCAGGTAGGCACTGCCGAATGTGTCCTTGGCCAACTGCGCCAAGTCCGCTACATAAGGCGCCGGATATCCCTTCTCCGGGAATGGAATGTGAGCGCCGAAGAGGTCACCATAGCGCGACAGGATACTGCCGCCGAAATGACGCACCTTCGAACCGCCGTCATTGACGTAGTATTCACGCTGCACATCATAGCCGGCAGCCTCCAGCACGGAGGCCAAGACATCACCGATCACCGCATTTCTGGCCGAGCCGATCGTAATCGGGCCGGTCGGATTCGCGCTGACGAACTCGACTTGCACGCGCACGGGGTTGGCGAGAGTCTGATTGCCCCACGTCTCACCGGCGACCAGGATCGCGGGCACCTGAGAGGCAACCCAGCCCTCAGCCAGCGTGAAATTGACAAAGCCGGGCCGCACAACATCCACCTTGGCCACAAATGAGGTCGACGGAATGTGCTTAGCGACCGCTTCCGCGATCTCGAGCGGTGCTCGATGCAGGACCCGCGCCAACCCAAGGCAGATCGGAGAGCCGTAGTCCCCGTGAGCAGCGTGCCGGCTCTGCTCCACAGGCAGCATCTCAGGAATATCAAACGCTGGAAGATCACCCGATTCCTGTACAGCAACAAGGCCTGCTCTCAGCAGCACCACAATGCGATTACGTAGGTTCGTCTCAACAGACATCTAGCGTCAGATCTCCTTCTGCTCTCACTACACTCTAAAGGTCCAACTCACCCAGAAAATACCGGAACTGCTTCCGCCACCACGGCCAATCGTGGCTGACATTGAAGCCCCAATAATCCACCCACGCGTGGACGCCCAGCGAATGCAGATCATCCTCCAGAGCGCGTGTCTCGCGGAGGGAGTCCTCTTCCCAGGCGCCCTGCCCCACACCAATAATGATATCGCTGTCGCGCAACTGCTCAATGTACCAGGGATCGGTCAGATTTGGTAGATAGCAGAGCGGAAAGTTGAAATACACGTTGTCGTCCATATAGTCGCCGACGAAGTACTGAGGCCCGTATAGACCGCTCAGAGCAACCAAGGTGCCAAAAATGTCCGGGTGTTTGAAGAAGAAATTCGCTGCGTGATAAGCCCCCATGCTGCATCCCGTCGCCATCAACCGGCCAGGATAGCCGCTGTAGTCGCGAATAAAGGGCAGCAGCTCATCGAGAACGTACCGCTCATATTGCAGGTGACGCCACCCACGATCACCTGGAAACATCCAATGCGCCATCCACGCCTCGCAGTCAACGCTGTCAATCGTAAACAGCTGCAATTTGCCTGCGTCGATGAACCAACTGGCGGCCTCAACCATCCCAAAATCTTCGAACTCGTAGAAGCGCCCACACCCACTGGGAAACACGATAGCCGGTATCCCCGCATGCCCAAAGACCCTGAACTCCATGTCTTTGTTCAGACTGTGGCTCCACTTCTTGTGGTACTCGATATTCATACCTATCTCCTCAGTGAGGAACCAAGGCTAGCTCAGTGGTGCGTCCGAGCAATGAAGCCCGTTGACCGCAGAACCAAGTTCGCAATAGGAAAGAAATGTGACCCCATCGACAACCACAGCGGCACAACTCCCATGATAGCAGCGTTGGGGGGATGGCGCACCATCCTCCCAACGCTCTTACCACGATTGCTGCGCGACAGAACTCCGCCGGGAGGCGTCTCGTGGCTTTCTCACATGCGAAACATCTCCGTCAGAGTCCGTCGAGCCGTGGACATCTCAACAGCTCGCCAACCAGACCCTAAGCGCGACCGGCGCTCCGGAAGATGTCGATCTTGTGCTCGACGATGGCCTGCATCGCGTCGATGCACGGCGCGAAGACCTTGCGCGGATCGATCTGATCGGGATTTTCCTGAGTGAAGGCCTGCATCGTGCGAATGAAGGCGTTCCGGATCTCGGTATCGATATTGATCTTGCAGACGCCCGTCTCAACAGCCCGGGTGATCTGGTAATCGGGAATGCCCGAAGCACCGTGCAGAACCAGAGGCACGGATACCCGATCGCGGATGGCCGCCAACCGATCAAAGTCGAGCTTCGGCACGCCCTTGTAGAAGCCGTGTGCGTTGCCGATGGCGACAGCCAGGAAGTCGAACCCGGCATCATCCACAAACCGCGTGCACTCCTCGGGATCGCTCATCAGAGCGTCACGCTCGCTGACAACCACGTGCTCCTCTACACCGCCAAGGCGCCCTATCTCGGCCTCAACAGGGATACCAATGCTGTGGCAGGCCTCAACGACCTTGCGGATTTCTGCGACGTTCTCCTCATACGGCAGGTGCGACGCATCGCGCATGATGGAGGTGAAACCGGCACGCAGTGCCTGCATAACGACCTCAAAGCTCGGGCCGTGGTCTAGATGAATGGCGACAGGCACCGTGGCCAGCTCGGCGGCCTTGGCCACGATCATCGGCAGAAACTCAAGACCCGCATACTTCAGCGCACCGGACGAGATTTGCACGAGAACGGGAGAACGCTTGACCTCGGCAGCACGCAGAATCGCGTGAGTGATCTCGAGGTTATTGGTGTTGAACGCGCCAACGGCATACCCGTTTTTCTGGGCATCCAACAGCAGTTCTTTGCTGGTTACTAACATTCTGCCTCCTAAGCTAGGGGATAAAAGATGAAGGGCTCTCTCAGGCCCGTGGGCCCCACAAGCCCACGGGGCTAGTGATACCCCGTTTCTCAGAAATGTCAAACCTTCGCGTTAGCGATCACCACCGTGCTTAGCCGGCGGCACTCCGGCCAAATGTGGGTCAATCCATCCCACCATCTTCACAGTACTCGCTGCGAATCTCGTAGACGCCGGCGGTCACGTTCGCCTCGCCGCAGCAAGCAGGCCGCGACGCTGTTGAAGGCGTTCCACTCATCGAGCACGCAGGCCGTCCAGACACAGCAGGATCATCACATGAGCGAAGCCGAGCACAGTCAAATCACATAGAACAACCGGAGCGGCCGGGTTTGACGTGCTTTATCAATCATAATGTGCTAAGCTTGAGTTCGGCGGCAGAATTCCCCAGGATGAAGGCGCCCCAGTTGACCAGAGCTGTAACTGGAGTACACTACTAAATAGTTATAGGAGAGTTAGAAACCATGATGGAACTGGGCATTATCGGGTTGCCGACCAGCGGAAAGACAACTGTCTTCAATGCACTCACGCGGTC
>CAZEXX010000082.1:0-10610 GCA_964516885.1 uncultured Anaerolineales bacterium
CAGGATGGGGTAGGTCACCAAGCCAGGAGACGCTGCTAGATCAGCCGCAGGGAGATCCTCGATCCCATGGAACCAGAGAAGAGAAGACCTCTATCTAGTCATCCTCATCGATAGCCCCAGGCATCTCGAAGTCCACCACGTCCCCATGAACATCGATAACGACACGAAATCCCATCATCCCCAGCCACTGCCGTGCGTCCTCGGGCAAGCCCACATCCAGCAGCTGCTGCATCTGTTTGTCCATCTGTCCAAGAGAGGTCTCAACTGCCGCCTTGGTGAAGAGATCTTCCTTGCCCAGATAGTCAAGCATGCCGGCGACCACAGCTTCGCGATTGGCAAGGACACTCTCCTGCAAAGTCATCAACACCTGCCGGTCGACGACCTCCGACGCAATATGGCGCTTGAACCCATCATCATCGACGATATAGTAGGCATCCGGCCCCACGTGTGTGACGTCCACAGGGCCATCATTTTCATCGAACACGAGCCCAGCAAAGACTGCAGCGCGAGCCATCGCATCATCCTCCATACCGGCGGTTTGCATCCTGAAACGAACAAGGTAGACTCTGGTTTGCGCGGATCCACCTTGCACTTCACACAGGTGCTGATCGAGCAATATCGTACCAGAGGAAGGTCCAAATTTCAACCACGGCTGCAAGCTGTAAATGGAGGTAGCCATGATTCCTATGACGTCGGTAGCCATTGTCACCGATTCCGCTGCGGGGCTCCCCGCAGTCTTGTTGGAACGCTACAACATAGCGGTCGTCCCCTTCTGGGTGCATATGGGTAACGAGTCGTACCTATCCGGAGAGACGCTGGACCCACCCACGTTCTTCAGACGGCTGCGCGCGGATCCGGAGCTGGAAGTTCACACTGGCGTGCCCGGTATCGCCAAGTTCGTCGAGATCTATCGGAGCTTGGCGGCAAAGGCCCAGAGCATCGTGTCAATCCACATCACGGCGAAGCAGAGCGGGACCTGCAGTGCCGCTGAAGTCGCCGCAAGAGAATCAGCCGTTCCTGTGGTGGTAGTTGACACCGGAACCACGGCGATGGCGGAGGGGTTCACGGTCCTCGCCGCGGCCCGGGCAGCAGAGGAAGGCAACTCACTGGAGCAGGTCGTCGCCAGGGCCAGAGCCGCTATCCCCAATACCGGCGTTACCGCGCTGCTCGAGAGCCTGTCCTATGTACTCAAGGGCGGCCGCCTCTCAGCCGCTGCGGGCAGAGTCGGCAGTAAGCTGCGCATCCAGCCTTTGATTCGCGTCAAGGAGAACAAAGTCAGCTTGGTGGGACAGGCCCGCAAGCGCAGCAAGGGCATCGAGGCGCTCATAGAGAAAACCGTCGACGAAGTCCGCGGAGATCCCGCCCACATCACCGTCCACTTCGCAGAGGATGAGGACGAGGGACAACACCTATTGGACAGCCTCAGATCACGCATCAACTGCGTGGAGAGCTATCTTATGCGGGTTCCGATAGAGCTCGGGGTGCACGCCGGGCCCGGCTCGATCGGGGTAGCTTACCACGTTGAGCGCGAAAACATCGGGCTGGTCCAGCAACTCGAGCAGAGACTGGAGCGTATCGGCACGCAAGCGAAAGAGGCCATTCGCTCTCGACTTCCCTAGAAGGAAACGCGCGGCCACCAATTCTCATATGAGGAAATCCCGGTAATATTCAGTCGCTATGGCGGTCAAAGAACGCAACCAACAACTACGTATTGTCGCAGAGATTCTACTCGTTCACATTCCAGACCAGCTGGCCCAAGACCCGGCGCTGGCACACGACCTGATGTCAGTGGCCGCCACCGCGCTGCGCAGCATCTACGATGATGCCGAGAAATCAACCAAAGCTTGGGACAAGAAAGCTTATCACGTCCGCGCTGATAAGTTACGCAGAGAGTGGGACTGGTCCTTGGGCGCATCCAACTATGCCCTCGCGCTGGCCCTGCGGCTGACACCGCTGAAGAGAACCGACATTGCCAAGCTCCGTCTGATGATCGGCGTTAGGTTACAGAAGCCGGCACGCCGTCAGATCGCGGATCCCAAGCGCTTTCAAGGCGCAGCCCAGGCTGTCCGGCAGCTGGAAGCTCAACGCAAGAAGCCGCTCCGGTGGTAGATTGTCGCCCAACACCAGGACCACACCAAGGATCGGGACCAAATGATAATCGCAGTCATTGACGGTATGGGAGGCGGCATCGGCGCACAGATCGTGACACAACTACGCGCGGCCTTGCCGGCGGAGGTCGAGATCTGGGCTCTGGGCAGCAATGCTGTGGCCACCCAGAGGATGATGCAGGCCCGCGCCAACCGCGGCGCCACTGGGGAGAACGCGATTCGCGTGTCGGCGGCCAAGGCGGACTTCATCCTTGCGCCGATCGGTGCCCTGATCCCCAACGCGATGATGGGAGAGATCACGCCGGCGATTGCCGAAGCCATCGCCAATGCCCCCGGGCGGAAGCTGCTGATCCCAATCAACCGACCTCATTTCGACATCGTCGGCGTTCAGTGGAAACCACTGGCACAACACATCGACGAAGCAATCGAAAAGCTGCGTCAGCTGCTGGAAGATTGACGAACGCCTGGGTTGTGATATAGTCTTGTCTGTTGAATCGCTGATATGAAATCAGCGTGGATTCGCTTCAGTAAGGTCGCCACCGATCAGCCTGAAAGCTGAATGTGGCGATTTCGTGTGCCAATCGGGCACGAGTCCCGTCGACTCGGCACAACTACGCCGGATCACCGTACCACAGTCCAATCGATCGAACGGGCCATGAAGGCCACTCCCGGTAAGCTGCCGGATCTGCCTTCATAGCCCGTTTTTCCTTGCCGCCCAATCGAGACAGGAGCTCACACTGGCCCCATCTCAGGAGGAATGAGAATCTATGAAACTTGATATCGAAGGCACCAGGAGATTCCATGGTCACAGCTGTCCCGGGCTGACCATCGGCATCCGGGCCTCTGAACTCGCCCTGCGCGAGATCGGCCCCCACGCTGAGGACGAGGAAGTGGTCGCTATTGTGGAGACGGATAACTGCAGCGTGGACGCCATCCAATACCTGACAGGCTGTACGTTCGGCAAGGGAAACCTGATCTTCCGCGACTTCGGCAAGAACGCCTACACATTCATCCGCCGATCGGATGGCAAGACAATCCGCATCACACTGCGACAGGACGCGCTCAGCGCCCCCAACGCGGAACGAGACCGGCTCTTCAAGAGGGTACTAGCCGGCGAGGCAACCGAGCAGGAGAAGGCACGCTCACAGCAATTGCGTGACCAACAGATCGAGGAGATGCTGGCCCTGCCCCTGGAGGTGATGTTCGATGTACAATTCCTGGACGTAAGGATGCCTGAAAAGGCACAGATCCACCAATCCGTGAACTGCTCAGGATGCGGCGAGAAGGTTATGGAGACACGGGTGAGGTTGCTCCAGGGCAAACCCTACTGCATCCCTTGCTTCGAAGCGCGCGAACGACAGATCTAGGCACGGCAACGAAATCGACCCAGAGATCTGGGCGCGTTGCCGCTGGGGCTATACGCCACCCTCGTCACGCAGGCCATGCCGCCGGCGAGTTTCTTGATAGACAGGACGGTACGACCCAATACGACTGCCAGGCAGATGCCGGAATCGTGATCCTGGCAACGAGCTTGGCAACCGAAGAGCGGTCTACATAGTGACGATGGACACCAGTGAAAATCAGCAGTCCGTGGGCATTCACACACCCGCCCACATCTCTACAATCAGATAACCAACGAGTAAGGATAATGTGGGACAAATACGAACAGCTTAAAGAAACTCTGACAGATATGGGCAGCGTTTTGGTCGCCTATTCCGGCGGTGTGGACAGCACCTTTCTCCTGAAAGTCGCCCACGACACCCTCGGCGACCGAGCGCGGGGAGCCACCATCGTCTCGCCGCTGATCCCCCCTGACGAATATGAGGATGCGATCACACTAGCCCAGGAGATGGGGGCCGCCATTGAGGTGCTCAAGCACGCGGATTCGAGCAACCCACAGATCCTGGCCAATACCCCCGACCGCTGCTACTTCTGCAAGGCCAGTATCTGCGCACAACTCAAGGTCTTTGCCGACGAGCACGGTTACAGCGTGGTGGTCGATGGCTCCAACATTGATGACCTGGATGATTACCGGCCTGGGCAGCGCGCGGCGCACGAGTGCGGCATGCGCAGCCCCCTGCAGGAGGCCGGGCTGACCAAGAGTGACATCCGCTCTCTCTCACGGGAACTGGGGCTGCCAACCTGGAATAAGCCCTCCGCGGCCTGCCTTGCCTCGCGCATTCCCTACGGCACACCGATCACGGAGGGGGCCCTCGTGCGCATCGGCAGGGCGGAACGGGTGCTCAAAGAGCTGGGCTTCGGACAACTGCGCGTCCGGCACCACGACAACATCGCGCGCATCGAGATTCCGGTCGACGATTTTGAACGTGTTTTGATGCACCGGGAAAAGATCGTGGAAGCTCTGCGGGCCTTGGGCTACGCATATATCACGCTGGACCTAAACGGGTTCCGCTCAGGCAGTATGAACGAGGTAATCGAGAAAGATGGACACAGATAAGATACGCGAGCTACTCACCGCCGTACAAGAGGGAAACGTGGATGTCAGCGACGCGCTGGCGCGACTGCGCAAGCTCCCCTACGACGACCTGGGCAATTACGCACGTCTGGATGTGCACCGGGATCTACGCAACGGGATGCCTGAGGCAGTCTTCTGCGAGAGCAAGACGCCTGAGCAGTCCACCGCAATCCTTAAGCGGCTGTGGGAACATCATGATCGCGTGTTGGGCACCCGCGTGCCTGCCGAGATGGCCCGCTTCATTCAGAGTCAGATCCCCGAAGCATCCTACGACGCCGTGTCACGGTTGCTTACGTTGAAAAGGACGGATCTACCGGTACCCTCGCAAGATGATCCCTATGTGATGGTGGTCTGCGGGGGCACTTCGGACCTGCCCGTTGCGGAGGAGGCCGCGCAGGTCCTGGAGTTTGTCGGCCACAGGGTCGAGCGGGCCTATGATGTGGGCGTGGCCGGGCTGCACCGATTGCTTGGCGAACTGGACCGCC
Organism: uncultured Anaerolineales bacterium; assembly: GCA_964516885.1. Taxonomy (GTDB): domain Bacteria; phylum Chloroflexota; class Anaerolineae; order B4-G1; family SLSP01; genus PWVB01. Next base: position 5,070 of record CAZEXX010000082.1, read on the forward strand.
TGATGGCAGCCAACGTTGTCATCGCGATCGCGGGGATGGAAGGCGCGCTCACCAGCGTCGTCGCGGGGCTCGTTTCAGCACCGGTGATCGGCGTACCGACAAGCGTGGGCTACGGCGCAAACTTCGGTGGAGTCGCCCCACTACTGACTATGCTCAACTCCTGCGCATCCGGTGTGACCGTGGTCAATATCGATAACGGCTTCGGGGCCGCTGTCTTCGCCCATCTGATCTTGCGGCAGATAGGCGAGTGAGTGAGAAGGCGATGAAGAATGGGAGAATCAGCGAGTGGGAGAATGCAGAGTCAACGGAGAGCAGACACCAGGTGCTGACAACTGCGGCTCTCCCTTCACCTTTTCGCCCTCTCGCTTGCTCGCTCATTCGCTGATTCTGCCATTCTCTCATTCTCTCTGAACAAGATATCAAGGAGACATTGTACCTATGAAGACCGCCTACTTCGACTGCATCGCCGGGGCCAGCGGCGATATGATTCTCGGCGCCTTGGTCGACGCCGGACTCCCATTGGAGACGCTGAAGGCTCGGCTGGACGCGCTGCACCTTGTGGACTTCGACCTGCGCGCGCGGCGCGTGGCCAAGAACGCGTTCACCGCCACAAAAGTTGACGTGATCGTTGTCGACAACGTCCCGGAGCGCCGCTTGGGTGACATCATCAGAGTCGTCACCGAGAGCGATTTGGACCCGAAGATCAAGGAGAAGGCGACCGTCATCTTCCGCAAGATCGGTGCTGCTGAGGCCGGCATCCACGGCACCTCATTGGACGAGGTTCATCTCCACGAGCTCGGCGGCGTGGATACCATTGTCGATGTGGTGGGCGCGCTGGTGGGATTGGATGCCCTGGGGATCGAGCGCGTCGTCGTCTCGCCGATCCCGCTGGGTCGTGGCTTCATCAAGGGGGCGCACGGCCAGATTCCGCTGCCTGCACCGGCCACCGTGGCTTTGCTGAAGGGTGTCCCCATCGTCGGCAGCCCGCTGCAAGCCGAGACCGTCACGCCGACAGGGGCAGCTCTGCTCTCATCACTGGCCAATGATTTCGGGCCGATCCCACCGATGGAATTGGACGCCATCGGCTATGGAGCCGGCAACCGAGATTTCGCGATCCCCAATGTCATCCGCTTGCTCATCGGTGAGAGCCTGGAACGTGCCGCCGGCCCTCATGCCCATACGCACGGAGATCACAGCCACGATCATGCCCACGGCCATAGCGACGCGCACGCACATGCGCACCCACACGCCCCTCATGACGAAACCCACGGGCACGAGGATGAGACAGAGGCGGCGCACGAACACCACCACAGCCACGAAGACTCAGGCCACGCGCATGCTCACCCGCACGGCCACGACCACGTGATCGAAGCTGCACCCACCGTGCAGCGCCGTCACGAGCGCAGTGCTGATGATCCAGAGCCTCACCACAGCCACGAGCACGGAGGCCACCACACCCACTCATGTATGGACGTGGCGCAGCTGAAAGTATTGGAGACCAACATCGACGACCTGAATCCGGAGACTTACGACCACGTGATGGACGCACTCTTCGACGCCGGGGCACTCGATGTCTTCTTCGCACCGATCCAGATGAAGAAGAATCGGCCGGCCACCTTGGTGAGGGTCCTATGCAAACCCGGCGACGTGACTGCGATGACCACCATCCTCTTCCGCGAGACCAGCACGCTGGGCATCCGTGAGCAGACGGTCGAGCGGCACGCTCTGCCCAGGACCATCGAGCACGTGGACACCCCTTATGGCACAGTCCACGTGAAGGTAGCGCAGCTGGGCCAGGGCGAGGTCAAGAGCTCACCGGAGCACGATGATTGCCGGAAGCTGGCTGAAGCCCATAGTGTGCCGCTGCGCGTGGTCTACCAGGCAGCGCAGGAAGCCGCCCGGCAGCAGTTCGGAGGCTAGACCTCGCGCGCTCAGAAGCACGACCCTGCACCCGACGCAGACCCCCCTCTCTAGCTCTCCCCCCCACCAGGATTGGGTGAGGGGGGGGAGAGAACCGGAGAGGAGCGGAGCCCCGCCAGCACATCGGCCACCGTCAACCAGCCGGTTCCCGGGAAGAGGCGTGCCATCTGTGGCATGAAGGGGTTCGCCGCCTGTGAATCGCCGAATACCGGCGCGCCAAGCAGGTCCGCCGGGGAGCCCTCGGCTGCGATGCCTCCTCCATCCAAGATCACGACCCAGTCCGCAGCTTCAGCTACCAGCTCCACATCGTGGGTGACCAAGAGCACAGCGCGCTGCTCCACCCGCCACCTATGAATGAGCGCGAGTAAGCGATCTTTGGCATCATAGTCAAGCCCGCGCGTGGGCTCGTCCAACAGCACCGTGCTCGGCTGCGTGACCAAGACCGCCGCCAAGGCAGCCCGTTGGCGCTCCCCCACGCTCAGATCACGAGGATAAGCTGTCACTTTGTGGACCAGCCCCAGGCTCTCCAGCAGAGCTTCGGGCACCGGCTCGACCTCAGCCACCATCACGCCGTGGTTGCGCAGCGTGATATGAAGCTCGTCCAGCACGGTCTCGGCGAAGAGCAGCGCATTGGGGTCTTGCGGAAGATAAGCTACCTCACGGCAGACATCGGCCACGGCCATGCCGCTGGTCTCACGACCAGACAACCATACCGAGCCGTCCTGATGTGGGACCAACCCCACCAACGCCTTCAACAAAGTGCTCTTGCCCGTACCATTTCGTCCCAGCAGGGCGGTCACCTGGCCTGGATACAGGGACAGACTCACATCCGTCAGAATCGGTTTGCCGTTATAAGCCACCGAGAGGCCCTCTGCCACCAACGTAGGCCCCGAGTCATCTGAACACTCACGATCCTGCGTGGGGGCTCCTGCAGGGGATTGCCATTTAGGCTGCGAAGGTATAGCACCGGTCGGCAGTGCTGGGAGCCCTACCTGCGGCGCTTGCCGCACAATGTCCGGCCCGGATATAGTCTCCCCAGGCATTGCCTCGCAGAAACGCCGGCCCTCAGCCACCGTCACAGGGAGCGGTGACCAACCCAAGACTTTGCCCAACGCCGTGACAGGCGGCACCAAGTCGATCTGTCCCAGAACTTCATCGGGCACACCGTGCACAACCGGGGCCTCAGCTGCCGGCAGATAGACAAGCCGGTCGGCGAAGGGGAGCACGCGCTCCAGGCGATGCTCCGCCAGGATCACAGTCAGGCCAAGCTCCCGGTTGAGACGCTCCAGCGCCTCAAGCACCTCGCGCGCAGATCGGGGATCGAGCTGGGAGGTAGGTTCATCCAATACCAGAATCTGCGGCCGGAAAGCCAGCGCCGCAGCAATGGCGATCCGCTGTTTCTCCCCCCCGGAGAGCGTCGCCAGAGAGCGGTGCCGGAGGGCCTCAAGATCCAATAGATCGATCACCTCGCTTACCCGCGATCGCATCTCCGCTCGTGGCATCGCAGCATTCTCAAGGGCGAACGCCAGTTCATCCTCGACATAGTCCATCACGAACTGTGTCTCCGGGTCCTGGAAAACAAAACCCACGTGACGACACATTACCTCCGGGCCCAAAGCAACAGGATCGAGATCACCGACGCGAATCTGTCCGGCCAGTACACCCCCGCTGAAATGCGGGACCAGGCCATTCAGGCAGCGGAGCAACGTGGTTTTCCCGGCGCCGGAGGGACCGCTGATCAGAGTGAACGCGGACTCCAGCAGCGTCAGGTTCACATCATGCAATGCAGGCAGCGCCACCTCGGGGTAGCTGAAGCTGACGTGGTCAAATGTGATCATCGGACTGCTCCGAGAAACGTCTGACAAAGGCGGGCGCCATCAACCCGAGGAGGCCGCCTCCCAGGCGCAGATCAAACAGGGGCCAGGCTAGAGCCGGATAGGGAGAATAGGAGCGGGACTCCACCCAAATCAGGAAAGGGACGACAGCAATGCCACAGGCCACCACCACAGAGGTATCCACCGAATGCCATACCGGTCGGCGGTAACGCGTGTGCTTCACGCCACGCCCGGCGTGCCAGATGGCGACGCCCATCAGTAGAGCGCCGACAGTAAGGAACGCCGGCGCTGCGGAAGCCCAAGTAGGGGTCAACTGGGCCACGCCGGCCCCCAACACACCCGCCAGGCCAGCGACCAGCGAGATCCTGGCGACCGGCGCCAGATGCGTCCGTGCGCCCCCGCCAAAGCCGCGCGCGGTCATGGCTTCGGCCAGCTGCAGCGCACGCTCCAAGCCGCCGACGAGTACCGGAAGAAAAAGCGGCAGCCAATCACGCCAGCCGTGCATCTTGTATCCCCGAATCGCCTGAGCCTCGCGCACCTGGCGAAACTGCCGTACCGTATTGGGCACAAAGGTCACTGCAATGGCCGACACAATCGCCACCGGATAGAAGGCCCGCGGGATGTACGCAATGAGATCGCGCACCGGAAGCGCCAGGTTCAGCACAGCGAACGCCGTGAAAAGTGTGACCAGCACGAGGCCACTGATGGCCCCATAGACCAAGGCTTCTGCGGTGAGCGTGCCGCCAATCAAAGGAATCGCAGGTGGCAACCGGAAGAAGACCGTCTCGCCCATGTGGCTGGTCAACAAGTTGAACACAGCGCCGGCAGGAATGGCAAAGAGTGCGAAGCGCAACGGGGAGAGGAGCAATCCGCGATCTGACGGCGCACCATCGTACCCGCTGCCGTCAGTGGAGGCACGCTGGGAAGCACGCTCCACATCCATCACCAAGATGAAAATAACAAACAGCAATACGATATAGAGGGGATTTCGAGAAAGCAGCGTGACCAGCGATGCAGTACCGAGCCACGCGAACCAGGCGAGAGGATGCACAGGGACTCACTTATCCCCGGAGCGCCGGCCGCCGGGACGCCGGGAGAACAAAGCAAATGCCCCACCCACGATAGTGAGCATGGCAATAAAGGCCACGATCTGGCCCGATCTGCCCTGAACGAAGCTGTCGGATGGCGTTGGCTGTTCCATCTGAGTAGGCTCCACCGCCGGCGCAGACTCTTCGTCCTCAACAGACCCGTCGCCCGAGGATGCCTGGGCCTCCGGGACCGGCGAGGGTGTCGGCGTGGGACTTGCCGTGGCGGTTGGAACCGGGGAGGACGTCTTCACCACGGCAATTGCGGCTGCCGCCGGCGTGGGGGATGACGTTGCTGTCGCCATCACTTCTGCACCCGGCGGCGTCTCGGTCGGGGCCGGTGGCTCCGGCGAAACCGTAGGCGCCGCTGTTTCCTGAGCCGGCGGTGACACAGCAGTGGGCTCTGCCTGGCCAAGCGGGGCTTGGTCACAAATCGCATCGAACGTCAAGCTAGGCGGAAGCGTCGAGGACTCCCCCCACAGCCATGCATCCACATCACCGTTGGTGATCTGCCGTGACGCGGCCCCGACATAAGCATAGGTCCACGAGCCATCGGGGTTACCGTAGTAGTAGTTCCAGTAGACGCACGGGGTGCCGTGGCATTCACAGAAGCAATCGGTGCTGGGGCACCCTTCGCCGTTGAGAGAGCAGACCGTCAATCCCAAGGGGCCGGCCTCCACGACGATGGAGAGCCCTGATCG
>CAZEXX010000082.1:10710-13664 GCA_964516885.1 uncultured Anaerolineales bacterium
AGAGAAGCAGCAGGGGCAAGGCAAGCCTTGTCCCCTGCATCAACCACTTCTTGAACAGATCCAATGTCACGTCAAAGCCAACCATCGCGCACCAACCTCTACGCACTGGCCCAAAGCCACCACCATGACGGCATTACTTGCGACGCAGTAGCGCGCTGAGTCCCACAAGGAGGAGAATGCCACCCATCACGACCTCTGTGGCGACAGCCCCGCTCGCCCCTGACACCGGCAGAAGCGGGGGAGATGTCGTGACATCCGTCCTGACACCCATTATCTGAGGTGGATTGGAAGCCCCGACTTTCGGCAACGCAGTGAAGGTCATGCCTTCCGCTGCCTGCACAGCCTGCGCAGTGGCCAGCATATTGGCAAAGGGCACCGCAGCCTGCCAGTAGTAGGCACCGGACTCCGCATCCCACAAAGCCAAGAGCGCGCCCAGAGGATCGGTCCCGTTGACAGCCCAGTTGCCCAGCGGCTCATCCAGGGCTGCCAGCGCCTGCAGGACCACCGCTGTTGAGTTCGTATCCGAATCGGTCCCCCAGGCTGACGGCTTCTGGTAGGGGAAGCCACCGTCTTCGTTCTGCATCCGGCGCAGATAGGGCAAAGCCCCTGCCGCTGCGTCCCGCTCACCAACTGCCACCAGGGCCTGCATCACCAAAGCCGTTGTATTTGTGTCGGCCGTTGCCGGCGCGGTGTCGCCAAACAAAGACCACGCCCCGTCTTCGGTGAACGTTGACGTCATAGCCGTCACCGCCGACGCCGGCACAGGAATCCCGGCATTGTGCAGTGAGAGCACTGCATAGGCGTGTTTGAAGAGCGTGTCACCGAACCGTCCAGTATCAGGGGACTGCTGCGCGATCAGCTGGGCGATAAGATCCTTCCCAGCCAGATCCCGCGGGTCCTGTCCTGTCGCGACCGCCACCAATATAGCCTTGCTCAGGTTGCCGGTATCCTCAACCGTCCCCCCGGAAATATGGGAGGCGACATAGTCGAGCGGTGAATTGCCCTCGACTGAGACCCACGTGCTCACATCCTGACCGGCAGCGACGCCTGCGAGGATCACCTCAGCCGTTGAGCCAAAGTCAGATCCTTCCGCAAAGCCACTGGAGAAGCCACCATCCGGCTCTTGCGCCTGACGCAGCCACGCGATGGCGGCGTCCGACTGTGAGTACTCAGCAGCGAGTGACGGCAAGGCAGTGACCAAAGCTGCGATCACCAGAGCAAAAAGAACAGCGCTTTTCTTCATACCTAACCTCCTCCAGAATCCACAAAAAAAGGGCCTTCCCTATTGCTGGGGAAGGCCCTTTGACAACGTAGCATTGTCAAATGCCGCCTCCTCTCCGCGAAGGGCAGTCAGCACAATTGAGGCAGAGTGTCGGGCTTCTCCATCGTGAGTAAGATAGAGTTACCGTTGCGGGACAGCGCCGGATTTTCACCGGGCTTCCTCATATTAGGCGTCAGACAGACACTTCAAGCATCTGCTCAGACGCACCTCAATATCATCAGGACTGGTTCATCGTCCGGACTTAGTATAACACGTGAGCATTGGAATTCAAGCTTGCGCGTATCGACACTGTACACAGATCCGGAGGATGTTAGCATGGTAGGATCAAAAACCGCTATGAGGAGGCCTTATGCGTGCGAAAGTCTCTATGATCACCGGGGCTGCCGGTGAAGTTGGTCAGGCGCTCATCCAGCGTCTCGCTAAAACAAGAGCTTATGCAGAACCCGGAGATGGCAGACAGCCCTTTGGAGATGACAAGCGCTACATCTTGACACTGGATCTGAAGCCGCTGCCCCCCGAAATCGCGAAGTACGTCATCCAGGTAGAGGGAAGCATCCTCGACTCGGCATTATTGGATCGGCTTGTCAGCGAGTACGAAATCGAGGAGATCTACCATCTGGCCGCGCTGCTCTCCACGCGCGCCGAGTTCTCCCCGGACGCGGCCCATCGAGTCAATGTGGAGGGGACGATGGGCCTGCTACATCTCGCAGCTCAGCAGTCCGAATGGCGCGGGGAATCCGTGCGCTTCATCTTTCCAAGCTCCATTGCCGTCTTCGGCCTTCCCGATCTCCAGACAAAAGCGAGCTATGCCCGCGTGCGTGAATGGGAGTGGAACTACCCCACAACGATGTACGGCTGCAACAAGCTCTATTGTGAGATGCTCGGGAACTACTTCAGCCGGCACTACCGCCAGCTGGCAGCGGATCGGCCCACGAGCCTGGACTTCCGGTCCGTGCGTTTCCCGGGGCTGGTCAGCGCCTATACCGTGCCCAGCGGCGGCACGAGCGACTACGGGCCCGAGATGCTTCATGCCGCAGCCAAGGGTGTCCCGTACAGCTGCTTTGTACGCGAGGACGTGAGGATTCCCTTTATGGCCATGCCAGATGCTGTGAAGGCGCTGGTAGACCTGGCCCACGCCCCGCGAGAGAGCCTCACCCGCCCTGTCTACAACGTGACGAGCTTCAGCCTGTCAGCAGAGCAATTCAGGGGACAGGTCTTGTGTCACTTCCCCGATGCGCAGATCTCGTTCAGTCCTGACCTCAAACGCCAGAAGATTGTGAACACATGGCCGGCGGATTTGGACGACAGTGCTGCGCAACGAGATTGGGGATGGAAGCCGGAGTACGATGTCGAGCGGGCTTTTGCGGAGTATCTGGTACCCAACATCCGCGAGCGCTATCAGGGAAACACGACCGACGACGATCACTGATCTGAACGCAAAAAACCAAACCGTCATTTCGAGTGAACGCAGCAGCCTGTCCTGAGCGTGGCCGAAGGAAATCGAGAGATCTCGTTCCAGAGCCCCTTCGACTGCGCTTCGCCCCGCTCAGGGTGACGTATAGATGTTTGATTGAGTTTAGCTGCTTATGTCCGAATCAGTGAAAACCGGGGAGAGTCAATCTGACAGATTGACCTACATCGCGACTAAAAGAGCGAAAGCTGTTCTGCCTCT
>CAZEXX010000083.1:0-13651 GCA_964516885.1 uncultured Anaerolineales bacterium
GAAGAACATGTGCTCTGTGCGGCAGAGGCCGATACCCTCGGCGCCGAACTCGATGGCGCGTATCGCATCCACAGGGGTATCAGCATTGGTGCGGACACCCAGCTTGCGAATCTCGTCAGCCCAACCCAGCAGCGTGACCAGGTAGGTCTGGTCCTCATACTTGGCCTGGATCAACGACACGGAGCCGGTGAAGACCTCACCGGTGAAGCCGTCGATCGAGATCAGATCACCGTCCTTGACGACGATGCCGTCAGCCGTCGTGAACTGGCCACGGTTCACGTCAACGGAGATCTCCTCACAGCCGGCAACACACGGGATGTTGCTACCACGAGCGACAACGGCAGCGTGCGAAGTCGCGCCACCCTTTTGGGTCAAGACACCCTTGGAGACCAACATACCGGGCACGTCATCCGGGGCAGTCTCGGGGCGAACCAGAATCACATCCGTGCCACCATCGGCCACTTCCTTGGCCCGAGCGGCATCGAAGATGGCGACACCCACGGCAGCTCCGGGGGAAGCATTCAAGCCCTTGGCGATGCGGTTCTTCTCAGCGGTGGGGTCGAAGCTGGGGCGCATCAACAGTTCGACGTATTCGGGATCCACACGCATGATGGCCTCTTCCTTCGTGATCACGCCTTCTTCGACCAGGTCGACAGCGATCTTCACGGCGGCGGCGGCGGTGCGCTTGCCGGTCCTCGTCTGCAGCATCCACAGACGTCCACTCTCGATGGTGAACTCCATATCCTGCATATCGCGGTAGTGAGCCTCAAGCATCGCCACGATGTCCAGGAACTCCTGGTACGTCTCGGGCATAGCCTCTTCGAGGCTGATGTACTTGGCGGCACGCTCTTCTTCCGAAATGCCTTGGAACTCGGCCCAGGCACGGGAACCGGCCAAGGTGATCTGCTGCGGCGTGCGGATACCGGCCACAACATCCTCGCCCTGCGCGTTAAGCAGGTACTCACCGTAGAGGAAGTCGTGATCGCCGGTGCTGGGGCTGCGGCTGAAAGCCACACCCGTGGCGGAGCCATCACCCATGTTGCCGAAGACCATCGTGCAGATGTTGACGGCGGTGCCCCAGTCGTGCGGGATGCCCTCATGATCGCGGTAAGCAATAGCGCGTGCGCCGTTCCAGGAGCTGAAGACAGCCTTGATCGACAGGTCAAGCTGCTTGTAAGGATCCGTGGGGAAGTCCTCACCGAACTTGGCCACGTACATGGCCTTGTACTCATCCACCAGTGCCTTCAACCCGTCGAGGCTGACCTCGGTGTCCAGCTTGACGCCCTCTTTCTCCTTCAGCTCCTCCAGCTTCTCTTCGAAGTGCAGGCGGCTGTAGTCCATGACGATGTCAGAGAACATGGAGATGAAGCGGCGGTACGCATCGTAGGAGAACCACTCGTTACCGGTCAGCTCTTGAAGCGCAGCACGGGTCTCGTCGTTCAGACCCAGGTTCAGCACGGTGTCCATCATACCGGGCATCGACTGGCGAGCGCCCGAGCGAACGGAGACCAGCAGGGGGTTCTTCGGATCGCCGAAGGCTTTCCCAGTCTGGGCCTCAAGATCCTTCATGGCCTCAAGTGTCTGCTCCCACATACCTTCGGGGAACTCATTGGTGTCCATATAGTTGACGCAGGCTTCAGTGATGAGTGTGAAGCTGGGAGGAACAGGTGCACCAGACGCCGTCATCGCCATCAGACCGGCGCCCTTGCCACCAAAGATCTCCTTCATCTCAGCCAAATCGGGCTCGTGGCCTAGAACGTCAGCGAAGGCCGCCTCGCCATTGCGGGACAAATATACCCACTTCTTTATCATCCTTTTCCCTCCAGATTTGTAGTAGAATTACAATGTTGTCAAGTATACAGTAAAGAAATCCGCGCGCAAGGACAGTAGCAACAAAACCGGCACCGTTGCCCGACGCCGGCCCCTCTCTCTAGCCGCCCTGCTCCTGACTTCCCACCACACGACGCTGCAGCACGTACCAGTCCATCAACGTGAGAAAGCGATCCCCGGATGTTATGACCGGCCCTAACTGGGCCCCGTGGACCCGGATATCGAGCGCATAGGTGTAGACAGGCACATACAACGGCACAGCCGGTATTTCCTGCATGAAAAGCTGCTGGAACTCCCTGTACAGCTCGACCCGTTCATCCCGTCGGACCGTCGTCCGAGCCTGCTCCACGATCTCGCTGATCCGCCGGTGCTGGAATCCGGCGTAATTCTGGCCCTGGCCCGGCAATACCTGTGTTTCGTGCCAGAAGGGATACGGATCAGGATCACCTGGGATGATCAGACGGGCCAACGCAACATCATAGACCCTGGATTCCAGCACACCGCTCAGGGCCAACGCCGGAACAGCCTCAACCGTAACCGAGACGCCCAGGTGACGCCACTGCTCCGCGATGCCGTCGGCCACAGCCAAGTCCTCAGCGCCATTCGCGACCACCAGCGAGAACGCCAGCGTCTTGCCGGCGTCATTGTGCAGCGTATCTGTGATCGAGTCACGCCACCACCCGGCCTCGGACAACAGCTCCCAAGCTCGCTCGCGGTTGAACTCATAAAGAGGCACACCCTCTGTCGTGTAGGCCCATGTGCCGGGCAACAGCGGTGTATCCGGCAGCACCGCCTGGCCTGTCAAGATCTCATCCACCAACCGTTGCCTATCGAGCCCGTAAGTCAGCGCCTGGCGCACACGCGTGTCCGCGAACGGTAGCGTATCCGTGATCAACTCGTTGAAGTAGATCATCGCCATTTCGGAAGTCGGCGCAGAGAAGAGCTCTAGGTTCTCCTCGGCGAAGGCCTCGTCAAGCAGCTCACTGGGGATACGGGCGATGCCCTCAACGATGCCATCCTGATACGCCTCAAAGGCCGCTCGCGGTGTTGCATAGAAGCGAAGTACCACATTCTCAAGGTAAGCGCTGCGCCCATAATAGCGCGGGAAGCGCCTGAGCGTGACGGCGGTGATATGGCCCTCGCCCAGTTCTACATCGACCAGGCGGAACGGGCCCGTTCCGATGGGCTCACGATTGAAATCCAACCAGCTGAGGTCGGCAGCGCTGATGCCCTCCAACCTGTGCTGCGGCAGGATGCCGATCGTGGTGTAATCAAGGAAAGGCGCGTAGGGTTCCTGCAGCACGAACTGGACCGTGTATTCATCGACCTGAGTTACCCTCACAGCACGCCATAGCGCGCCAATGTCGGGAGGCCCAGGATAGTCAGGGTCCTGCAGCAGCTCGGTGGTGAAGACAACGTCCTCAGCACTGAAGGGGAACCCATCGTGCCAGACCACACTCCGGCTGAGACGAAAAGTATAGGTGATCCCGCGCTCGTCAACACTCCAGCCGGAAGCGAGGTCAGGCTCGATCTCCCCACGCATGTTCAGCTGAGTCAAACCGCTGAAGACCAAGGAAACCACATCGCTGTCCGCGTCGCTGTAGTAGCTCAGGAGCGGGTTAAGGGACTGCGGATACCCACCCACACTCTCCACGTAGGTCCCCCCAGGGGCCGGGCGGAACTCGGTGGTATAGGTGCTGGCCATATATGCGAAAATGGCAGCGGCCACTAAGAAGCCGATGCCTACGAGCATTACTTGCCAACCAATGCGTCGGAACATGTCAGGTTAGGTCATCCTGGCCGGACTGTGCCCCGCAGGCACACAAAAAGGACGATGCTGAGGTCGGCATGCGCCCCGATGCCCCTCGCTCGTCCCTTCAAGTGACAACCGGTAGTTATCCGATGACCAATACGTTGATGATCGCCACCAAGAAGAACAGAATCGCCGTGACCGCGGTAAGACGAAAGAGCAAGAGCTCCGGCCCACGGCGTTTGCGAATCAAGCCCGTCTGCGAACCACTCAGCCCGCCGCTTGCTCCGCTGCTGCGCACCTCCAAGAGCACCAGTATGACCAGTGCCACACTCAAGATGATCTGCACGATGTTCAGATAAGTCTGCATACTTGCCTTTCCTCCAAACGCAACTGGCGGAATTATAACACCTTGGGCCAGGTTGACAACGAGCGCATTTCGCATCGGTCCACCCAGCGGGCGATAGATGCGCGCAATGCGCTTGGCAGTCCTAGCCGAACCGGAGTCTAGCCGACGAGGCACATACGCGCCAAGACTGCACAGCGATCAGGCTAACCGGTCGTAGAAGAGCGGCAGCCGGTCCACCGGCGTATCGGAGAACTGCATGCAGCGCAAGATACGCGTTGCGGCTGCGTCGAGATCCGCCGGAGAGGCTGCATGCACGGTGAAGAGCGAGGTATCCGGTACGACACGATCGCCCACCTCAACGTGCATCACCACACCGACGCGGTGATCGATCGCCTGCCCTTTCTCCTCCCGGCCCCCGCCGAGGGCCACCACAGCTATGCCGATCTCGGAGGCCTTCATCGCGGCGAGGTAGCCACACTGCGGTGCACAAATCGTCTTCACGTGGTCCGCGCGCGGGAACCGCTCCGGCTCATCGACAAAGCGACCGTCCCCGCCCTGCGCCACCACCAACTCACGGAACTTCGCCAGTGCCGCACCGCTGCGGATCGTGGTGGCGGCCTGTTCAACGCCGGCCTCCAGATTCTCGGCAACTCCCCCCAGGGCAAGCATCTCGCCGGCGATGGTCAAACTGTGCTGGACAAGGTCCGCGGGCCCGCCTCCACACAGCGTCTCCAGAGCCTCGACAATTTCCAGGCTGTTGCCGACCGCGCACCCAAGCGGCTGGTTCATGTCAGCGATGTGGGCGGCGACCTTGCGGCCCACAGCCCGCCCGATACGCACCATATCCTCAGCTAACGCGCGGGCCTCGTCCAGCGTCTTCATAAAGGCGCCGGACCCGACCTTGACGTCGAGAACGATGGCATCCGCGCCTGCCGCGATCTTCTTGCTCATGATCGAACTGACGATCAGCGGAAGGCTGGGCACGGTGCCCGTCACATCACGCAGCGCGTAGAGCTTGCCATCCGCCGGTGCCAGGTTCGCGGATTGCCCGGTCAGCACAATGCCGATCTCTCTCAGCTGCTGCTTGAACTGCGGGACCGTCAGGTCGACGCGGTAGCCGGGAATCGACTCCAGCTTGTCCAACGTGCCTCCGGAGAAGCCAAGCCCGCGCCCCGACATCTTGCCCACCGGCAAACCTGCCGCAGCGACGGTTGGCGCAGCCACCAGACTGACCTTATCGCCAACGCCGCCGGTGGAGTGCTTGTCCACGACAACGCCGGCAATATCACTGAGGTCAAGTGTCTCGCCCGAGGCCACCATAGCCAGAGTGAGGTCCCTGGTCTCTTCATCCGTCATGCCACGCAGGAGGATTGCCATCAACAGCGCTGAAGCCTGGTAGTCGGGGATCTCGCCCAAAGTGTACCCCTGGATGAACATCTCGATTTCCTGGCGGCTCAACCTCCCGCCGTCACGTTTCTTCTCAATCAGCTCTACCATCCGCATAGCGAATCCTCCTGCTTACTTCGGAAATAGCCAGCTGCGCCCTCACTCCGATGGGCCGGTGTCAGCCCCGGCCGAGCAGAGCGGGCGAGACGCCCGCGGTCCACAGATTTCGTTCTCGTTCCACGTCGTGTGCGGCGCACACGATGTCTGTCGAGACGCCGTTGCTACAACTCCTCATCCAAGGCATAGGCAACCATACCAATCGTGCCCGGGCCAACATGGGTTCCCACAACCGGTGTCAATACGCGCGTGCAGGACTTCTCGCACGGTATCCGGCTCTCCACCAGCTGGGTGAACCGCAGCAAGTCATCACCTGCCTGCGCCTGGATTATGGCGATTTCCGTGGGCTGGCGCCCGGTCCAACGCTTCTCGATAATCTCCACGACACGCCGCAGGGACTTCCTGCGACTCCGCACCTTTTCAAGTGATTCGATGCGACCGTCGATAATCGTCAGCACGGGCTTCAGGTTCAGTGCCGAGCCCAGCAGCGTGGCAGCACCCCCGATACGACCGCCGCGATGCAGATACTCCAGCGTCTCCACAGTGAAGATCACATCCGAACTGTCGGAGCACTGCTTTACCAGCACTAGGGTCTCCTCGAGGGTCTTTCCGGCCTTAAGCGCCCGGGCTGCCACAAGCACCTGAACGCCCAACCCCATCGATACCGAGCGGGAATCCAGCAGCTCAATATGCAGGTCAGGGCGCGTGGTGGCCAACTCCGCCTTGGCCTGCAGCGCAGAGGCAAGCGTACCGCTCATCTCAGAGGAGATGAATATGCCCAGAATCGTGTCCACCTGCTGGCGCTCGGCCACTTCCTCGAAGAAGGCGATGAAGGCCCCAGCTGAGGGCTGTGAGGTCTTGGGGAGCTCCTTTCGCTCCTTCAGCCAGCGGTAAAACGTGTCCGCCTCCAACGTCACACCGTCGAGAAAAGTGTCGTCCCCCCAATGAATGTTCAGAGGAATGACATCCACATCGTACTCCTCGGCCAAGTCAGGTGCCAGATTCGACGTGCTATCGGTCACAACAGCGAAGTAGTTCACGATCAAAGCCTCCATAAGGACAGAAAGAGTCAATAAAAGAAGAACAGCGAGAAGAACCAAACCACAGATATGACAGAGACAGGATGAACTTGAACACGCCAATTTTACCCTAGTCAACCCAAGAGACAAATGATCGCCCCCCCTCCACCGCCGTACTCTGTGAACTGAATTGTGGTACAATATCAGTTATGACATTAGCTAGATCATTCGTTGAGAAAATCTCACGTTCTCCGGTATTGCTCGTGGGGCTGCCGCTGCATCAGGCTGAAGATGACCGCCAATGCTGTCGCTTTCGCCCAACACAATTGGGAGTTCTATAGTGATGGTCAAGATACTCATAGCTGACGATGACACCGTGATGCTCAGCCTATTGAGAACCTTGATGGAGCTAGAGGGCAACGAAGTGGTGACGGTGAAGCGACCCGAGGATATCATCCCTGCAGCGCAGCGTGAAGGTCCCGGGTTCATTTTGATGGACTACCATCTGGCCGGCGGGGATGCAGTGGCCGCGCTCTTGGGCCTCAAATCGAACGAGAACCTAAAGGGGATCCCTATTCTCATGACGTCTGGGATGGACCGGGAGAGTGCTTGTTTGAGTGCCGGAGCCGACGGCTTCATACTGAAGCCCTTCCGCCCAAGCCAGCTATTGGCGAGGATTCACGAGATGGTGGGGACGTAGGTATGCTGGACCACGGGCACGCGTGGGTATTGATAATTGGAGAAATGTAGTATGGCAAGACGAAGAAAACGACGGCCGAACCCGTCCAAGGAGCAGTGGTACAAACTTGATGCACACATACATACGCCCGCATCAACGGATTACCTGCAGGACGGTGTGGGATACGTAGACATTCTGCGCGAAGCTGAAAGCAAAGGCGTCGACATTATGGCCTTCACCGACCACAATACGGTGGCAGGCTACAGGAAGATGCAGGATGAGATCGACAACCTTGAGCTCCTCGAGCGCTTGGGACGCCTGACCAATACAGAGCGCCAACACCTGGACGAATACCGCCGGCTGCTGAGCCGAATCCTCCTCTTGAAGGGGGTGGAATTCACTGCCACATTCGGGTTTCACATCCTCGGGCTCTTCCCGCCCGAGACAGAGACCCGCGACCTTGAGTTCCTCTTGTTGAAGCTGAACATCCCCGCGGACAAACTGGATGACGGCGCGACAGATGTGGGCGCCACCAGCGATGTCCTGACCGCGTATCAGCTCATCGATCAGGCCGGGGGCATTGTCATTGGCGCACACGCAAACTCCTCGCACGGCGTCGCCCTACAGGGCATTCAGTTCGGCGGACAGACGCGTATTGCGTTCACCCAGGACGAGCACCTGCACGCGCTTGAGGTGACCGACCTTGAGAAGACGGGACGCAAAACGAGTTCGCGGTTCTTCGACGGCTCCAAGCCCGAGTACGGGCGCAGGATGCGCTTGATCCAGGGCTCTGACGCACACCGCCTGAAACGGCAGCGAGACAAGCCCCGCAACCTGGGCGTTGGTGAACGCATGACCGAGGTGCTGTTACCCGAGCGCACTTTCAAGGCCCTGCGCGACGTCTTCACCGGAGACGACTTCGCCCGCACGCGGCCATATAGTCCGCAAGCGACACCGGTGGACTACATCCAGGCCGCACGAGAGGAGGGGCCGAACATCGTCCAGGAGTTCCACGAACGCTACAGCCAGCGCGGCGGCTACCGCGATGCGATCATCGCTGACATCTGCGCGTTCGCGAACACCAATGGCGGCACTCTCTACATCGGCATACCGTTGGACCCGAAGCGCCCGACCGTCGGAGTCGGGGCAGCACCAACGCGAGTCGTGAACATCTTCAAGCAGGAAGTACAGGAGCGCATCACGCCGCAGCTGGAGATCACGGCAGACGTTCAGCAGACCCACAACGTCAAAGTCGTGCGCATCATCGTTCCGCGAGGCAACCACACACCCTACGCTATGGATGAGAATGAGATCTTCATCCGCGGCGAGGCAGAGACGACAATAGCCGTCCGCGATGAGATCGTTGAACTCACCAAACGTGGCATGAGCGAGAGAGCCCCTGCTCCGCCGCGCCCGGTCAAGACTCCGGCCCACAAGCCGGTAGCGGAGGAGAGTCAAGGAGGAATTGCGGCTTCCGTGGATCCCCCGCAGACCGGCGTTGAGATCGCCGAGGTCACGACACGCAACAACACCCGCTACTACACAATGCGCGACTTGCGGAATGGAAGCCTGGTCAACAATGTGAGCCGCCGGTCGGCTCGGCACCTGTGGCGCTACGCCATTGAGGAAGCCGAGACCAACCCGGTGGATGTCTCCAAGGTACGTTGGTTTGAGGATATCGGCATTTGGCGGCAGCGTGAGTACCGCAACCGTGTTCGCTGGGACCTCGTGCAGAAAGACAACGGCAACCTCCACGTCTACTATGGCGTGACGGAAGATGGCATCCAGGGCAAGTGGGCCACCCTCGTCGGTGAGGAGTAGCCTATGGATCGTGAGCGCCTCCGCGTTGCTGTCCTAGCGGTCAGCGATCGGGCCGCTGCCGGCATCTACCAGGACTTGGGCGGCCCGTCGGTCGAGGTCTATGTGGAGACACATCTGACAGCCGGCGTGGCAGAGACCGCGGTGGTGCCGGACGAGCGAGAGCAGATCGCGGCGCAGCTGCGGCGCTGGGCTGATCGAGGGGACCTCGACATCATCCTGACAACCGGCGGCACCGGCGTCGCACCCCGCGATGTCACCCCGGAAGCCACACTGGATGTCATCGAGAAAGACGTGCCCGGCTTGGCGGAGGCGATGCGCGCAGCCTCCCGCGAGGTCACCCCTTACGCGATGCTCTCAAGAGGTATCGCCGGGATCAGAGGTAGGACGCTGATCATCAACCTTCCCGGAAATCCAAAGGCGGTCAACGAGAACCTGGACGCCGTCTATATGGTACTAGCGCACGCGGTGGACCTTCTACAGGACGCGGCTGCCGGGCAGAATCACCACTTCCACAAAGCCAAGCCCTGACGACAGTCGGCCGCTGTGCCGACCATCGTCAGGCCCCAAACTGCCAAGACGTGTTTCAAGATGGGCCAGGGGCACTCCGATGGTCTGAGGATGACCCCGTTCTGGGTATTTGCCCCGATCCTGAAACCCGCCCATCGTGACCGCAGCACAAACACGCCAGAAAGGACAACCAGAACGGCTATGCGCATACTATCCGTAACCGAGATGCGGGTGATTGAGTCAGCTGCAGATGCTGCCGGCCATTCTTATGAAGCTATGATGGCATTGGCTGGGTTCGGCTTGGCGCTGGCCATCAAGCAGCGCCTCGCGATGAACGGCAAACGTGTATTGGTACTGGTCGGTCCGGGCAACAACGGCGGAGACGGGCTCGTCGCTGCGCGGCATCTCCAGAAGGACGGGGCCAACGTGACGGCCTACCTGACGCGGGCGCGTGATGGCGAGTCCGACAAGGTCTTCCGGATGGCGCGCGAACAGGATGTCGACATCTATCTCGCCCAGGATGACACAGATCAGAAAGCCCTGCGAGCGCTGGTCTCACAGGCGGACGTGATCATCGATGCACTACTGGGCACCGGGGCCCGTCCGCCGCTCACGGGCACGGTCGCCGCCGTGATCACAACGGTTGGCGCGTGTCTCACGGATATGCCCCTCCCCCCACTGACCCACGTGCATCGCGGCACGCCACCGCGGCGCCACCGGCCCTTGATGGTAGCTGCCGATGGTCCCTCAAGCCTGGACTTCGATACAGGGGAAGTCGACGATCGGGCCCTGGATGCGGACATGACAGTCACCTTCGCGATGCCCAAGTGGGGCCACGTAGCGCTTCCCGGCGCCGCCAAAGTGGGAGAATTGGTCATCTCCGATATCGGCATACCCAAATCCGTCACGATACCGGAGGGCGTCGAGTTAGTCACACCAGACTGGGTCTATGGGTTGCTGCCGCCACGCCCCATGGATGCCAACAAAGGCACCTTTGGCAAAGCCCTGATCGTGGCAGGGTCAACCAACTACACCGGGGCCGCTATCTTGGCGGCACGCGCTGCCGTGAGAACGGGAACCGGACTGGTCACGCTGGCAACACCCAGCCTACTGCACACAGCCATTGTCCCGGCCGTGCCCGAGGCTACCTACCTCCTGCTGCCTCACACGCTGGGCATCGTCAACGCCCGCGCAGTGTCGCTCGTCCTGGAATGCGCAAGCCGGTATTCAGCGATGTTGATCGGCCCAGGATTGGGCAATACGGCAGAATCGCGGGACTTCTTGGCCGATTTGCTCAAGGGCAACGGCCGTAAGCGCAGCACCGGGTTCATCCAAGACGCAGCCGAGACAGCCGAGCCCGCCCCACTACCTCCCCTCGTCCTTGACGCCGACGGCCTCAATGGCCTCGCGACGATGCCGGATTGGGCATCACGGTTGCCCGGAGGTACCGTGCTCACACCGCATCCCGGGGAGATGTCGCGGATGACCGGTCTGACCATCGCCAAGATCCAGGCCAACCGTCTGGAGATCGCGCAGACGTGGGCCAAGACCTGGAAGCAGGTGGTCGTGCTCAAGGGCGCATTCACGGTGGTCGCCGGTCCAGACCGGCAGCCGGCGATATTACCCTTCGCCAACTCGGGTCTGGCTTCGGCCGGGACTGGCGATGTGCTCGCAGGCGCTATCGTCGCACTCCGCGCTCAGGGCCTGGACGCCTTTGACGCAGCCATCGTCGGCTGCTACCTCCACGGCCTGGCCGGCGAGATCGCCGCGGCGCAGTACGGCACCGCCGGCATGGCCGCCGGCGACGTTGTGGCTGGCATCGCGAAAGCGTGGCACCGGCTCACATCGAGAGCCTGACGCCCCGGCCTCAAGAAAACGAGTCGGCCCCGCCCGGCGCGCACAATCAAGGGATGGCGCGAGTCCGGCGGGGCCGACATAGTGACAGGGAAGTGTGCGAACGATTCAGTTGGCGACAGTAGTCTCCTTGAGGCTGTTAGCGAATTGGTACCCCAACTTGCGCCCCCTGATCAGGTCTTCGTGCGTCGGGCCACCGCGGAACTCCCAGGGCTCATCCAGATCCCAGCGAAGCCTCTCGGCCAGCGTGGTGATCTCACGGCGGGCGCCCCCGCTCCACCCGAAGCTGCCGAAGTAGGCGAGCTTCCGGTGCTGGATGCGCTTGCGGGCGACCATATCCAGGACATGCGCCATCGGCGGGAAGAGTCCACCCTCATACGTCGGCGCGCCCACCAGCACGCCGCTGCGCGTGTAGATAGATGGGAGAATGTAGCTCGAGTGGATGTGGCGGACATCGAAGATCTCAAGCGGGACACGTGCCGCCGCCACACCGCTGGCGACCGCCTCAACCATCCTTTCGGTGTTGCCGTACATCGTACCATAGAGCAGAGTCACACCGACCTCCGGACCCTTGAGTGCGTAGTTGGCCCACTTCTGGTAGAGCTGGACAATCCGACCCGGGTCGGAACGCCAAATCAGACCGTGAGAAGGAGCTATGACGTCGATGGGAAGATCCTTCAGCTTGTCGATTGCCTTGATCACCGGTCGAGCGAAGACCGCAACGATGTTGGCGTAGTAGCGCAGGGCCTGTTCCTCATAGAACGCCAGATCGTGGCACTCATCGTCAAACACGGAGCCCTGCAACGCACCGTAGCCGCCAAAGGCATCACAGGAGAAGAGCACCTTCTGCGTCGTCTCGTACGTCACCATTGTCTCGGGCCAATGCACCATGGGAGTCATAAAGAACTTCAATGTATGGTCACCCAGCTCGAGTGTCTCTCCGTCGGTGACGACGTGCACTCCCTCGGTGATCTCATAGTAGGCCTCGAGCATCTCAGCAGCCCGTGCGGTGCACAGGACGACCGCCTTGGGGGCAATCCGCCGCAGCGATCGTATGACGCCGGTGTGATCCGGCTCCATATGGTTGATCACAATGTAGTCCAGATCGGCCGGGTCAACGACCTCGGCAATTTGATCGAGAAGGGCATTGCTCTTGATGTCCTTTGCCATGTCGACAAGGACGTTCTTCTCATCCTTGATGACGTAGGCATTGTAAGACACCCCCTCGCTCGTGATGGGCCAGAGCCCCTCGAAGAGATCGGTAGTGCGATCGTTTACGCCAATCCAGTTGATACCAGACTTGACCTCTATGGCCGTCATTGCACGCCTCCAGAACTGCCGGCTCGGTTTACCAATAACTCACATATCCTTCACAATTATCCAACTAATTCAGGCTTTGTCAACAGCAGCAGCCAGGACAGGCAATGCCCGACCTGGCTGCTGACACGACTTTCCTGACTGCGAGCAGTTCCCCGCAGTAGTGGTAGGCCTGTACGTAGTGCGTCGCTAGTGCGACGGTGCTGTCGTCAGGACAGCGATGCCTGCGATAGTCAGCGCCATCCCCAACGCCGTCTGCCAGGTCAGTTTCTCCGTCTGAAAGATCAACCCCATGATCGCACTGAACAGCGGCGACGTGAAGGCAATCGGCATAACCTGCGTCAGCGAACTGGCGCCGCGCAGTGCTGTGTAGAACGACAACATACCTATCGAACCTGCTACCACGCCACCGCCGATCACCAGCATCAGCAACGCTCTCGGGCCGGCCTCGGGGATACTCTTCCAGTGCGGGAAACTGACCGCACCCAAGACGATCAGCGCCACAGCCGTGCGGATGGTGATCCCGACCTGGGGCGTAAGATTACCCATGTTCAGGCCTCGCTTCTCGAAGAAGCCCCCCACACCCCACGCAATTGCCGTGACGAGGGCAAATATCTCAGGTCGCATGCAGGCCTCCCGTCGCTAATCGTTGAGGGTCCAGGTCAGATCTTCGGTGAGGTCGACCTCATATTCCTCGCTGAGGACGTCGCCATCGCAGTCGGCGGCCTGAAGATCGTAGGCGTCCGCTTCAACGTAGAACAAGCGCATCATACCGGATTGGAGGCTCTCCATCTCACCCATCCAATCGTCGCCCCAATCATCGCCCGTGGTCGGGGAAACATAGATATAGCAGATCTCAGAACTGGACTCGTTACTGATCATCAGCCGCACATCGGCGCCTGAAGCGCCCGCTGTGACCGTCGTGTCCCGAGAGATCTCCCAACCCGTGGCCATAGCGACCTCATCGCAACTCTCGACGCGCACATCATACGTCCCGGAATCCAGGCTGAAAACTTGCGTGG